>NZ_RCVK01000108.1:0-7515 GCF_003667485.1 Micromonospora sp. BL1 | reverse complement strand
CCTCCCGCCCCGACGTCCGCACCGGCACGCCGGGGAACGCCCGGCCCAGCTCCTCGGCGGTCCGCCGGGCGCCGGTCACCGAGGCGCGCAGCCGCCGCCCGCCGCACTCCGGGCAGGCGTACGCGGCGGCCACCCGGCCGCACCAGCGGCAGGCGGGCGTGCCCTGCGCCGACGGCAGCGCGAGCGGTCCGGCGCAGTGCGGGCAGCGGGCCGGGGCGCGGCAGTCGGCGCAGGCCACCGACGGCACGTACCCCCGGCGCGGCACCTGCACCAGCACCGGCAGGTCCGCGCGCAGCGCGTCCCGGGCGGTGGTCCAGGCCAGGCTCGGCAGCCGCGCCGAGGCGGCGCCGGGATCGCGGGCCAGTTGCGGGTCGTCGCCGGTGGGCGCCATGGCCGGGGTACGCGCGCGCACCACCGCCCGGTCGGCCACCACCTCGCGCGCCCAGCCGGTCTCCACCAGCAACTGCGCCTCGGCGGTACGCGCGTAGCCGCCGACCAGGGCGGCCACGTCGCCGAGCTGCGCCCGGGTGAGCAGCACGTCCCGGGCGTGCGGGTAGGGCGCGCGCGGTTCGGCGTGCAGGTCGTCGCCGTCGTCCCAGATCGCCACCAGGCCGAGCCGCCGCACCGGGGCGAACATCGCGGCCCGGGTGCCGACGACCACGTCCACCTCGCCCGTCCGGGCGGTGAGGAAGGCCCGGTAGCGGCGGGCCGGGCCGTCGGCGGCGGTGAGCCGGACGTGCCGCCCCGCGCCGAGCACGGCGGTCAGGGCGGCGTCGAGGCGGTCCAGGTCACGGGCGTCGGCCACCACGACCACGGCGCCCCGGCCGCCGGCCACCGTGGCGGCGACCGCGTCGGCGTACCGGTCGGCCCAGTCCTCCCCCGGCAGCGCCGACCAGACCGCGCGGGCCGGCTTGCCGTCGGTGAGCGCGCGCAGCAGCGCCGGCCCGGCCGGGTAGTCCCGCCAGCCGCGCGGGTCCACCTCCGCCCGACCGCCCACCCGGGCGTCGGCGTCGGCGTCGGCGTCGGCGTCGGCGTCGGCGGACGGTGGCGCGTCCGCCGCCGTGACGGCCTTCTCGGCGCGGGCGTGCCGGGGCGGCACGGCCAGCCGGAGCACGTCGGCGAGGCTGCCGGCGTACCTGTCGGCCACCGCGCGGGCCAGCCGGGCCACCTCCGGGGAGAGCACCGGCACCGGGGACACGACCTTCTCCAGGTACGCCAGCTTCGGGTGCTCGGACGACTCGGCGCGCTCCAGCAGCCAGCCGTCGACGAGCTGCCCGGCGAACCGCACCTTCACGCGTACCCCCGGCCGGGCGTCGGCGTCGAGCGCCTCCGGCACCAGGTAGTCGAAGGGGCGGTCGAGGTGGGGCAGCGGCACGTCCACGCAGACGCGCGCGACCGGCGACCCCTGTGCGGGTCGCCGGTCGCGGCGCGTGGTGGCGGTCAGGCTCCCGCGGCCGACTTGAGGTCGGCGGCCCGGTCGGTGCCCTCCCAGGTCAGCTCCGGCAGCTCCCGGCCGAAGTGGCCGTACGCGGCGGTCTGCTGGTAGATCGGGCGCAGCAGGTGCAGGTCCCGGATGATGGCGGCCGGACGCAGGTCGAACACCTCGGCCACGGCCTTCTCGATCGAGGCGACCGGCACGGTCTCGGTGCCGAACGTCTCGATGAACAGGCTCACCGGGTGCGCCTTGCCGATCGCGTACGCGACCTGCGCCTCGCACCGCTCGGCCAGCCCGGCGGCGACCACGTTCTTGGCCACCCAGCGCATCGCGTACGCGGCCGACCGGTCGACCTTCGACGGGTCCTTGCCGGAGAACGCGCCGCCGCCGTGCCGGGCGTACCCGCCGTACGTGTCCACGATGATCTTCCGGCCGGTCAGGCCGGCGTCACCCATCGGGCCGCCGATCTCGAACCGCCCGGTCGGGTTCACCAGCAGCCGGTAGCCCTCGGTCTCCAGACCGAGGCCCTCCAGCTCCGGGGCGATGACGTGGTCCCGGATGTCCGGGGTGAGCAGCGACTCCAGCGAGATGTCCGCCGCGTGCTGGCTGGACACCACGACGGTGTCGAGCCGGACCGGGCGCAGCCCGTCGTACTCGATGGTGACCTGGGTCTTGCCGTCCGGCCGCAGGTACGGGATCGTGCCGTCCTTGCGGACCGCGGCGAGCCGGCGGGCCAGCCGGTGCGCCAGCGCGATCGGCAGTGGCATCAGCTCGGGCGTCTCGGAGCAGGCGAAGCCGAACATCATGCCCTGGTCACCGGCGCCCTGCGCGTCCAGCGCGCTCTCCGACCCACCGGTACGCAGCTCGAAGGCGTTGTCGACGCCCTGGGCGATGTCCGGCGACTGGGCGCCGATGGACACGCTGACGCCGCAGGACGCGCCGTCGAAGCCCTTCTTCGACGAGTCGTAGCCGATGCCGAGGATGGTCTCGCGGACGATCGTCGGGATGTCGGCGTACGCCTTGGTGGTCACCTCGCCGGCCACGTGCACCTGGCCGGTGGTGATCAACGTCTCCACCGCGACCCGGCTGTGCGGGTCCTGGGCGAGCAGCGCGTCGAGAATGCCGTCACTGATCTGGTCGGCGATCTTGTCCGGGTGGCCCTCCGTGACCGATTCGGACGTGAAGAGACGTGTCACGGCACTCCTAAGCATGTGAAGACTTTTAAAGGTCGCTCGGCGGCAGTTTAGTCATCATCGTTCCGCCGCGACCCGACGAACGCGGGTCGACCAACCGTCAGGAACGCGACGGCAACCGCTGACAGACGAGGTCCCAGACGGCGTCGGCCAGGGCCTCCTTTGGTTGCTCCGGCAACCGGTGCACGGCGCCGTCGGCGCCGATCACGGTGGCCGCGTTGGTGTCGGCGCCGAAGACCTTGTCCACGCCGACCTCGTTGACCACGATCATGTCGGCCCCCTTGCGGGCCAGCTTGGCCCGGCCGTTGGCCTCCGCGTCGTCGGTCTCCGCCGCGAAGATCACCAGCACCTGCCCGGGCCGGCGACGCCGCCCCAGCTCCACGGCGATGTCCGGGTTGGTGACCAGCTCGATGGCGGGCGCGACCCCGTCGTCGGACTTCTTGATCTTCCCGGTGGCGTAGCTGGCCGGCCGGAAGTCGGCGGGCGCGGCGGCCATCACCACGGCGTCCGCGTCGGCGGCCGCCGCGAGCGTCGCGTCGCGCAGCTCCTCGGTGGTGCCCACCCGGACCAGGTCCGCCCCGGCCGGGTCGGGCAGCGCCACGTTGGCCGCGACGAGCGTGACCCGGGCGCCCCGGGCCACGGCGGCGCGGGCGAACGCGTACCCCTGCTTGCCGGACGACCGGTTGCCCAGGAACCGGACCGGGTCCAGCGGCTCGCGGGTGCCCCCGGCGGTGACCACCACGTGCCGGCCGGCCAGGTCGGCCTCGGCCTCGACGCCGCGGGCCAGCGCCCGGCGGGCCACCGCGAAGATCTCCGCCGGGTCGGGCAGCCGGCCCTTGCCGGTGTCCCGCCCGGTGAGCCGGCCCACGGCCGGCTCGATCACGCGGACGCCCCGCGAACGCAGCGTGGCCACGTTCGCGACTGTGGCCGGGTGCTCCCACATCTCCGTGTGCATCGCCGGGGCCAGCAGCACCGGGCAGCGCGCGGTCAGCAGCGTGTTGGTGAGCAGGTCGTCGGCGAGGCCGTGGGCGGCCTTGGCGAGCAGATCGGCGGTGGCCGGTGCGACCACGACCAGGTCGGCGTGCTGCCCGAGCCGCACGTGCGGCACCTCGTGCACGTCGGACCAGACGTCGTCGGCGACCGGCCGGCCGGACAGGGCCGCCCAGGTCGGCGCCCCGACGAAGCGGAGCGCCGAGGCGGTCGGCACCACCCGGACCCGGTGACCCGACTCGGTGAAGAGCCGGAGCAGCTCACACGCCTTGTAGGCGGCGATGCCGCCGCCGACCCCGAGGACGATCTCGGCGGGCATCGGCGCGGGCGCGGTTACGGCTGGTCGGTCGGCTCGGCGGTGAGCAGGCCCGCGTTGATCTCGCGCATGGCGATGGAGAGCGGCTTCTCCTGCGGGGTGGTCTCCACCAGCGGGCCGACGTACTCCAGGAGGCCCTCACCGAGCTGGCTGTAGTAGGCGTTGACCTGACGGGCGCGCTTGGCGGCGAAGATGACCAGCGCGTACTTCGAGGTGGTCTTCTCGAGCAGCTCGTCGATCGGCGGGTTGGTGATGCCCTCGGGGTTGGTGGCGATGGATCCCACGAATTAAACCTCTGCGTCTCGTGCGCCGCCCGCGGGCGGTCGGGCCGGAGCCAGGAAGGACGAACCGAGCAATCCTACCAGCTCGGCCGCGGCGCGCTCGGTGTGGTCGTGTGCCACGGCGTGGGCGAAGACGGCCGCCACGTCCGGGTCGGCCCGGTACGCCGGCGGCGCGAGCAGCACCAGCCGGGCGCCGGGCGCCGCCGCCCGTACCGCCAGCGCGCCGGCCAGGTCCAGCGGCAGCAGCACCGGCCGTCCCTCGGCGAGCCGCGCCCGCACCTCGGCCCGGGGCACCCCCCGGCGGTACGGCCCGATCCGGCACCACTCCAGCAGCTCCCCGGCGGCGATCAGCCGGTCGAAGCCCGGCGCGTCGAGGAAGACGCGGTCCACACCGTCGCGCTCGTCCGGACGGGGTGGGCGGGTGGTGGCGACCGCCGGCACCCAGACAGACGCAAGGCGCGCCCGGACCGCCTCGACGACACTGCTCCGGCCGGCCCCGGAGGGACCGGACAGGACAGTGAGCCGAGCCGCCGAGCGCGCCTCGTCATCCGTGCTCACCGCTTGTTTCTACACGGCGGGCCGTTCAGTTGGCGGCGAACTCTCCGAGCAGAGCCTTGCGCTGCTGCTCGCCGAGGCCGCGCAGGCGACGGCTGTCCGCGATCTTGAGCTTCTCCATGATCTGGGTGGCCCGGATCTTGCCGATGCCCGGCATCGCCTGGAGCACGGCCGAAACCTTCAGCTTGCCCACGACGTCGTCGGACTCGGCCCGCTCGAGGACGGTGGCGAGGGTGGTCTTGCCCTGCTTGAGCTGCTCCTTCAGCTCAGCGCGGGCCTTGCGGATCTCCGCGGCCTTCTCCAGCGCGGCAGCGCGCTGCTCGGGGGTCAGTGACGGGAGCGGCACCAGTTCTCCTCAGGTCCCTAGTACGGCGGGCTGAGCGCCCCACCGCATCTGTGAAACGTGGTGTCGCTGGCAACCAAAGGGGTCCGTGGTTCCCAGCGCGGGGAAAACTAGCGGTCAACGGAGATTTCGGCAACGTGGGCGCGCGATGATCAACCCAAAGTGACCGAGCCGTCAGTCAGTCCGCCGTGCCCAGGGCGGCCCGGCAGTCGGCCAGCACCCGCTCGGTGGCGGCCCGCAGGTCGGCCGGGTCGGGGCCCGCGCCGAGCACCTCCCGGGAGTACGAGGGAAGCACCGACGGCAGCGCGGCGCCGAACACGGTACGCAACCCGGCGGGCGTTCCGCCCTGCGCGCCCAGCCCCGGCGCGAGCAGCGGACCGTTGACCGAGTCCAGATCGTGACCCGTCTCACCGACCGTCGCGCCGACCACCAGACCGAAGCTGCCGAGCGGCTCCGTACCCCGGTTGAGCTGGGAAATCTCGTCGATCACGGTCTGCGCGACGGTGCGCCCGTCGGCACCCACGGCGCGCTGCACGGAGGCACCCTCCGGGTTGGAGGTGAGCGCCAGGACGAAGACCCCGCCACCGTGCTCGGCGGCGGTGGAGAACATCGGGGCGAGCGAACCTACTCCCAGGTAGGGGCTCGCGGTGACCGCATCGACATACAGGGGGCTGGATGGATCGAGGTACGCCGAGGCGTACGCGGCGACCGTCGAGCCGATGTCACCACGCTTGACGTCAAGCAGAGTGAGCGCTCCCAAATCTCGCAACTGTCGGATAGTTGACTCAAGCACACCCACACCCCGGGCGCCGAAGCGCTCGAAGAACGCCGACTGCGGCTTGACCACGGCGACCCGGTCGCCGATCGCCTCCACCACAGTGGCGCAGAACCGCTCCAGGCCCGCCACGTCGTCGGACAGGCCCCAGGCGGTCAGCAACCCGGGGTGCGGGTCGATCCCCACGCAGAGCGGCCCTCGTTCCGCCACGGCCCGGTGCAGACGGGCGCCGAACGTCTCCATCGCGTCTCTCCCTCTCCCGGCGGCTCCGGGCCGCCTGGCGTGTCCGGCGACGGGCCTCCCGTCGCGCCCTGTGGAACTCGGCCGGGCTCAGCCGGCCTTGACCGCCGCGGCCACTCCGGCCGCGATCCGCGCCACGTCCGCGGCGTCGCAGACGTACGGCGGCATCGTGTAGACGAGATCCCGGAACGGGCGCAGCCACACCCCCTCGGCCACCGCGGCGGCGGTCGCCCGGGGCAGGTCCACCTCGTGGTCGAGCTGCACCACCCCGATCGCGCCGAGCACGCGTACGTCGGCCACACCGGGCGCGTCCCGCAACGGCGCCAGGCCGGCCCGCAGGCCCTCGGCGATGCCCGCCACCCGTCCCGCCCAGTCCCCGGCCCGCAGCAGGTCCAGGGAGGCGTTGGCGACGGCGCAGGCGAGCGGGTTGCCCATGAACGTCGGCCCGTGCGCCAGCACCCCGCCGGCGGAGATCGCGCGCGCCACCTCGGGCGTGCACAGCGCCGCGGCGAGCGTCAGGTACCCGCCGGTGAGCGCCTTGCCGACGCAGAGCACGTCCGGGGTGACGGCGGCGTGCTCGGCGGCGAACATGCGCCCGGTCCGGCCGAAGCCGGTGGCGATCTCGTCGAACACCAGCAGGATGCCGTGCCTGCGGGTCACCTCGCGCAGCACGCGCAGGTAGTGCGGGTGGTGGAACCGCATCCCGCCGGCGCCCTGGACCACCGGCTCCACGATCACCGCGGCCAGCTCGTCGGCGTGCCGCTCGACCGCCTCCACCAGCGCCGCCTCGTACGCCGGGTCCGGCGCCGCGTCGAAGCCGGGCGGCGGCACCGGCGCGAACACCTGCCGGGGCAGCACGTCGCCCCAGAGGTGGTGCATGCCGCCCTCCGGGTCGCACACGCTCATCGGGTGGAACGTGTCGCCGTGGTAGCCGCCCCGCCAGGTGCCCAGCCGGCGGCGCTGCGGGCGTCCCAGCGCCCGCTGGTACTGCAGGCACATCTTCACCGCCACCTCGACGCTCACCGAGCCGGAGTCGGCCAGGAAGACGTGTTCCAGGCCGTCCGGGGTCAGCTCGACGAGCGTGCGTGCCAGGCGTACGGCGGGCTCGTGGGTGAGCCCGCCGAACATCACGTGGCTCATCCGCCCGAGCTGGTCGGTCACCGCGGCGTCGAGCACCGGGTGCCGGTAGCCGTGGATCGCCGCCCACCACGACGACATGCCGTCGACCAGCTCCCGCCCGTCGGCGAGCCGCAGCCGCACCCCCTCCGCGCTGTCGACGACGTACGGCGCACTGGCGGAAGGCATGGCGGTGTACGGATGCCACACGTGCCGCCGGTCGGCCTCCAGGATCTCCTCAGGCGTCACGTCTCCTCCTTCACCCCGCCCC
>NZ_RCVK01000109.1:0-7563 GCF_003667485.1 Micromonospora sp. BL1 | reverse complement strand
GTCGAGGACGGGGCCGGGGCCGGGGCCGGGGCGGGCGTACCGGCGTGCGGAGCGCCGGTCGCGGCGGTGGGTGCCGCCGGCGCCGGACGGCGCGGGCGCAGCCGCAGCAGGGCGTCCGGGTCGGGGGCGTCGCCGAGCGGCGGGCACGGCAGCACCACCGCACCGGCCGGCAGGGCGAGCACGCGGTCGACGACGCGTAGTCCGGCGGCGTCGTCCAGCGGGGCGAGCCCGGCCGGCGCGCACGGGTTGGGGCGTCCGCTCGTGGACCCGGTCTGTGCCCACTGCGGCCAGTCGACCGAGCGGAACTCGGTACGGCCGGCGGCGATCCGCGCGCGGACCAGCTCGTCGACGGCGATGTTCGCGGCGGCGTAGTCGGAGACCCCGGCGGCCAGCCCGGTCACCGTGGCGCACACCGAGGAGAACACCAGGAAGAAGTCGAGCGGGTCGGCGGCGCACAGCGGCGCCAGGGTCTCGAAGCCGTCCAGTTTGGGCGCCATCACCGCGCGTGCGTCCGCCAGGTCCTTGTGCAGGAACGCCGGGTTGCCGCGGCTCTCCACACCGGCGCAGTGCACGACGCCGCGCAGCGGGCCGAGTTCGGCGCGGACCTGCCGCAGGAACTCCTCGACACCGGGGAACCCGCCGGCGTGCTGGAGCACGCGCACGCCGCGGGCGCGCAGGTCGTCCGCGACCCCGGTGTCCGCGTGGACGCCGACGAGGGCGATCGACCGGGCGCCGTGCGCGGCCAGGTGCCGGGCGACGAGCGCGCCGACGCCCCGGGTGCCGCCGGTCACCAGGTACGCCCCGGCCGGGTCGCACCGCAGCGGCGCATGGGGCGCCGGTACGAGGTCCAGGCGCGGCCGGTAGCGCCGGCCGCCGGCGTACCGGACCTCGCCGTAGGCGTCGGCCCGTACCCATTCGGCCAGGATCCGGGCGGCGAGGTCGGTGTCGTCGCCGGGACGGTCGGTGTGCAGCACGGTGGCGGTGACGCGGGCGTACTCGGCGCCGAGGACCTTGACGAAGCCGGCCGTGCGGACGTCGTCGACGGCCGTCTCCAGGATCCGCAAAGGCGTGGTGGGACGCTCGGCCAGCAGCCGCTGCACCATCCGTACCCGGGTCTCCCAGCCGGGTCCGCCGGGCAGGCCGACCAGTCCGCCGACGCCGGGCACACGGGACAGCACGGCGGCAAGGTCCGCCACGTCGTGCACGGCCAGGCCGCCGAGGCGGGCGACGAGATCGGGACTGCCGCCGACGCACAGCATCACCCCGGCCACCGGCGACGCGGCCGGTCCGGGATCGGGGTCCGGTTCCCACCCCTTGGCGTAGAGCGGCACGTCCGCGGCCGGCGCGGGCTCGACGACCGGCGTCGGCGTCGCCGCGACGGCCGGCGACGCCCCGACTGCCGGCGACGCCCCGACTGCCGGCGACGGCACGGCGGCCGGCGACGGCACGGCGGTCGGCGTCTGCGTGCCGGAGTGCCCGGCACCGGCCGGTACGTCCTCGGGCACCCAGCACCGCATGCGGGCGAACGGGTACGCCGGAAGGTCCACGACGGTGCGGCCCGGCTCGTGGAGCGCGGCCCAGTCGACGGCTCCGCCGTTCACCCAGTGCCGGGCGAGGTCGGTCAGGCTCGCCCCGGCCGGCGGTGCGGCGTCCGGGTCCGGTGCCGCGGGGGCGCGCCCGCGCAGCACGGCGGGGTCGGTGCGGTAGGCGGCGAGGCGTTCGCACAGCGTCGCGACGTCCTCGACCACGACCGCCAGCCGCTGCCGCAGCGGCTCCCGGCCGATCTGGAGCGTGTAGGCGATGTCGGCGAGGGCCGGCCCGTCGTGCGCCAGCAGCGCTGCGGCGTGGTCGGCGGCCGAGCCGGCATGCTCCCCGGCGGCGATCCGCCGGACCGCCGCGACGAGGTCCGCCGTGCTCGGTCCGCGGTCCCGGCGCAGGTACGCCACGAGCCGTCGCACCACCTCGTCGAGGCGGTCCTCGTCGTAGGCGGACAGGACGACGAGCTGCGGTCCGGGCGGCGCGACCGGCCGGGTACGGGCGGGTGGCGCGGCGACGATCGCGTGGGCGATGGTGCCCCCGGCGCCGAACGAGCTGACGCCCGCGACCCGGGGACCGGTCCACTCGGCCCGCTGCCGCTGCACCCGGAACGGCACGGCGTCCCAGGGGATGTTCGGATTGAGTTCGTCGGCGTGCAGCGACGGCGCGAGCACGCCGTGCCGCAGTTGCAGGATGACCTTGGTGAGACCGGCGAGCCCGGCGGCGGCCTCGGTGTGCCCGATCGTCGACTTCACCGAACCGATCGGGATGCCGCCCGGCGGCAGGTCGGTCCCGGCCGCGTCCCGGTACGCCCGGGTCAGGCCGTCGATCTCGACCGGGTCACCGAGTGCCGTGCCGGCGCCGTGCGCCTCCACGTAGCCGATCTCGGCGGGTCCGGTGCGGGCGTCGCGCAGCGCCCGCCGTACCACGTCGGCCTGCGCGACCGGGCTGGGCACGATGTAGCCGTTCGTCCGTCCGGCGTGGACGACCGCGGTGCCGCGGATCACGGCGTGCACCGGGTCGCCGTCGTCGAGCGCCCGCCGCAGCGGCTTGAGGATCAGCGCGCCGACCCCCTCGGCCGGTACGAACCCGTCGCCACCGGCGCCGAAGGTCCGGCTGCGCCTGTCGCTCGCGGTGAGCTTCATCCGGTGCTGCTGGATGAACTTGTTCGGGTGCAGCGACAGGCTCACGGCGCCGGCCACCGCCAGTTCGGCGTCGCCGCGCCGCAGGCTCTGCACGGCGAGGTCGAGCGCGACGAGCGCGGAGGAGCACATCGTGTCGACGGTCAGGCTGGGGCCGTGCAGGTCGAAGCAGTACGACACCCGGTTGGCGATGCCGCCGAGCGTCGCGCCGGAGTCCTGCGGGACGCCGCGCAGGGTCCGCTCCGCGCCGAACAGCGGGTACTCGTTCCACATCGCGCCGGCGTACACGGCGACCGAGGAGTGGTGCCGCTCCCGGAGCCGGGCGCGGGTGTACCCGGCGCTCTCCAGCGCGGCCCAGGTCACTTCGAGGAACAGCCGCTCCTGCGGGTCCATCAGGGCGGCGTCGCGGGGGGTGATGCCGAACAGCAGCGGGTCGAACCGGTCGACGTCGTCGAGGTACCCGCCGTCCATGAGGTGGGTCGGCCATCCCGGTCGCGCGCGCTCCGGCGGGTGCGGGGTGACGCAGTCGCGGCCGCCGGCGAGGTTGTCCCAGAACGCGTCGAGGTCGGGCGAGCGCGGGTAGCGTCCCGCGACGCCGATCACCGCGATCTCCGTCTCGCGCTCCTCCCCCGGCTCCCGCTCCGCGGCGACCGCCGGGGCCGGCACGACCGCCGTGGCCGGCACGACGGCCCGGGCGGGCGGTGTGTCGGGTGCGGCGGAACCGGTGGGCACCGCGGGTGCGGCGGCGGGTTCGGCGGGCTCGGCGGGAACCGCCCCGGCGGGCGCGGTACGGCCGGCGGCCGCCAGCGCCGCGGCGACCTCGGCGAGCGTGGCGTGCTCGAAGAACAGCGTCCGCGACCGTTCGCCCAGGTCGCTCTCCAGCCGGGCGGTCAGCCGCGTGACGAGGAACGACGACAGGCCCAGCTCGGCCAGCGGCAGGAGCGGGTCGACGGACTCGGCGGGCAGGCCGGACACCTCGGCGTACACCTCGACCAGGTAGGCCCGCAGCGACCCGGCCGGGTCGCGCGGACGTGCGGCGGGCGGGGCCGGCGGCGCCGCACCGAAGGGGTAGCCGGGCAGCGGCACCCGCGGGCGTGGTCCCGGCCAGTACCGCCGCCAGTCGACCAGGCCGCCGCCGACCCAGTCCGCGGCGGCGTCGGCGTCGGTCGGCGCGGCGGCCGGCGCGAACGGCGCCCCGGCGACGCCGTGCAGCACCCCGTCGCGGGCCTCGCCCCGCAGGTAGGCGTCGAGTCCGCCGACCAGCTCCGCGACGCTCGCGCACCGCACGGCGAGCCGGTGCGGCAACGGCATCCGGCCGACCTGCGTGGTGTACGCCACGTCGGCGAGGTCGAGCGCCGGCTCCGTGGCGGAGACGTGCTCGCGCAGCCGGTGCGCGGACCGGCGTAGCCGCTCCGGATCGGCGGCGGAGAGGACAACGGCGTGGGCTGGATCGGTCTGTTGCGTCACGGCACCTGCCCGCCTGGGAAGGGTCGACGGCCGTGGATCCCGGCCGAGACATCACGCTAGGCAGTCGTACCCGCTTCGCCTGCTCAACGTTGAGCAGGCCGCTTGCTTGCGGCGCCCGCTCAACCGTGAGCAGACACGCCGTCGGCCGTCCCCGTAGAAACGGGCCGGAACCGGCGATCTCACCTGAGGAGCGAACCGATGACCACGACGGTCGAGCCGTACCGCGCGCTGAACCAATCGTCGCTGCCGTTGGAGCGGGTGCTGCACACGCTCAACTCCGGCTTCATCCTGCACCGGGTCGGCCAGATGGCCTACGGGTTCGCCGCCGAGGGGCGCCAGTTCAGCGTGGACCTGCTGCAGTACATCAACACCTCGCAGGAGGGCGTGGCGACCTCGTTCGCCTTCGAGGAGGTGTTCGGCGGCCGGGACCGGATGCACTGGTTCATCCACCTGAAGTCCCCGCAGGACTACCGGATCCTGCTCAACATGGTCGACCACGACCTGGAGTTCCGCCGGATCTCCGACGAGGACCGGCTGCCGCACAAGGGCGGCGGCAACTGGGACCGCATCTTCGTCCACCGCAGCCTGCACGAGGACGTGCTCGTACCGCAGCACGGGATGGACCACGACGGCGACGACGCGGAGCCGGCGACCTTCGTGCCGCCCGCGTCGTCCCAGCTCAACCAGCCGCCGGAGCAGCAGATCAACTCGGCGACCGCGGGCGCGATCGTCATGCGGACCTCGGACGTCAAGTACGAGTTCCGCGAGGAGGGCCGGATGTACGCGGCCCACTGGCAGCACTTCGTCAACGAGCGGCTCGCCGGCCGGGTCACCGCGACGCTGTACGAGCAGACCTGGGGCCAGCAGGACCACCTGTTCCAGCTGATCCATCTGCGCAGCGTCGACGACTACCACGAGCTGGCCGAGCTGGAGCGGAGCAAGGAGATGGCCACCGAGGTGTTCGGCCGGCGCCGGCTGCACGAGTCCAAGGGCGGCGGCACCTGGGACCGGCTGTTCATCGAGGGCAGCATTCGCGACACGCTGCTGCTGCCGCAGGTGCCGAGCGGCGCGGCCTGAGCACCGATGGCGTACCGCACGATCGAGCTCCGGCGCGAGCCCGGGCTGTTGCGCGTCACGCTGGCCCGGCCGGAGCGACGCAACGGCATCGACGACGAGACACTGCGCGAGCTGCACGCGGCGCTCGACGAGGCCGAGGGCGACGCCGCCTGCCGGGCGGTGGTCCTGGCCGGGCGGGACGGCGTGTTCAGCACCGGGATGGACTTCCAGAGCGCCGCCGGCGACGGTGGTGTCTCCGACGGCGGTGCGGCGTTCTTCGCCCTGCTGGAACGCTTCACCACCGTGCCACGGGTGGTGATCGCCCAGGTGGACGGGCAGGTCGCCGGGGGTGGTGTCGGGCTGGCCGCCGCGAGCGACTTCGTGCACGCCACCGCCCGCAGCACGTTCGCGCTGCCGGAGGCGCTGTGGGGCTTGCTGCCCTGTTGCGTGCTGCCGTTCCTGGTGCGGCGGGTCGGGTTCCAGAAGGCGTACGCCGCGACGTTGAGCACGCAGACGATCTCCGCGGCCGAGGCGTACCGGATCCATCTCGTCGACGAGGTGGCCGAGCGTCCCGAGACGGTGCTGCGGCAGCTGCTGTTCCGGCTCAACCGCCTCGACCCGGTGGTCGTCGGCGACGCCAAGCGGTACTTCCGGGCGTTCTCCGGCGTCGACGACCGGCTGCGCGAGCACGCGGTGACCGAGTTCGGCCGGCTGATGTCGGCGCCGGCGGTCCGGCAGCGGATCACGGAGTTCGTCGCGCACGGCCGCTACCCCTGGGAACGGTGATCGCCGTGCGCGCGTGGGTCTTCCCGGGGCAGGGCTCGCAGCACCCCGGCATGGGCGAGGGTCTCCTGGACCGGTTCCCCGCCGAGTGCGCCACCGCCGAGCGGATCATCGGCGTGCCACCGGCACAGCTGTGCCGGGACGCCCGGGGCGAGTACCTCGGCCGCACCCGGTACGTGCAGCCCGCCGTGTTCCTGGTCAGCGTGCTGGCCGCCCGGGCCGCGCTGGCGGACGGCCGGCCGCCGCCGGAGGTGGTGGCCGGGCACAGCCTCGGCGAGTACGCCGCCCTGCACCTCGCCGGCTGTCTGGACTTCGACAGCGCGCTGAGTCTGGTCGTCCGCCGTGGACGGTTGATGGAGAGCGTGACCGGCGGCGGCATGGTGGCGGTGCTCGGCCTGCCGCTGTCGCGGGTGACGGAACTGCTGGCCGGGATCCCGGACGTCGACCTCGCCAACCACAACCTGCCCGACCAGTTCGTGCTGGCCGGCAGCGCGGCGGGCATCCGTGCGGTCGTCGACGCCGTGCGGCGGCACGGCACCGGCCGGTGCGTGCCGCTGGCGGTCAGCGTGCCGGCGCACTCCCGGTTCATGGCCGGCGCCGCGGAGGCGTTCGCGGTGGCCCTGCGCGACGTCGCGCCGGCGCCGCCGTCGATCCCGGTGGTGAGCAACGTGACCGGGGCGCCGCACGTGCCGGGCGAGATCCCGGGCACGCTGCTACGGCACTTCGTCGAGCCGGTCCGGTGGTGGGACACGATGTGCCTGCTGGCCCGGTCGGGGGTGACCGAGCCGGTCGAGGTCGGTCCCGGTGAGGTGCTGACCAAGATGTGGCGCCGGGCCGCCGGGAGCCTGCCGGCGCCCGCCCCCGGCGGGCCGCTCGCCCGGGCCGCGCCCGTCCCGCCGCCCACGCCAGCCTCGCCGCCCACGTCGGCCACGCCGGTCGCTCCTCCGGTGCCCTCGCCGGTGACGCCTCCCGTGCCGCCTCCGCCGGCCGCGCCGCCGCGGTCCGAGCCGGCCGCGCGTGGTCCCGCCCCCGGGCCGCCGCCGGTGGCGCCTGGTCCCGCTTCCGGGCCGCCGCCGACCGCGGCGTCGCGTCCGCGCCCGGCGGGCTCGTCCGGGCTGCGGGCCGACTACGGCATCCGGTACGCCTGCCTGGCCGGGTCGTCACCGTTCGGCGTCACGTCACCGGCGTTCCTGCGACGGCTGTCCGGGGCCGGGCTGCTCGGCTTCTTCGGCGCCCAGGGCCTGACCCTGCCGGAGATCCGGGCCGCGCTCGCCGAGCTGCGCGACGTGCGCCGGTACGGCGTGGCCTGGCCGTCCGGTGGCGACGAGCGGGCGCTGTGCGACCTGTACCTCGCCCACGACGTGCGCCATGTGGAGGTCACCGGCCCGCTCGCAGTGGTGTCGCCGCAGCTCGTACGGTTCCGGCACGGCGACGGTCCCCGGCAGGTCATGGTCCGCGCCCCGGATCTGGCCACCGCGGTCCGGTTCCTGCGCACCGCCGACCCGGCGACGGTACGGGCGCTGACCGCCGCCGGGCACCTGGACGGCGCGTCCGCGGGCGCTTTCTCTTATACACATCT
>NZ_RCVK01000112.1:0-7664 GCF_003667485.1 Micromonospora sp. BL1 | reverse complement strand
CCGATGCTCCACCTGGCCTGCACCCCCTACGCCCTGACGTACGCGATCGCCCCCCCCCCTCCGGCCCCTGCCGCCGTCCGCGGTCCCGCCCCCGTCCCGCCCCGCCGCGCGGCACGCCGCAACCGCCGCCCGAGCGCCGCTGCGGCGCCCCGGCGAACCCCTTCGGGTACGACTTCTGCGGCGGCCAGCGCATCCGCAGGCCGGCCGCCGGGGTCTGCGAGTGGTTCGAGTGCGTGCCCGGGTTCTGGTCCGACCGCGGCTGGCTGGTGCAGTGCCGCGACGGCTCGGTCAGCCGCACCGGCGGCCAGCGCGACGTGTGCGCCGGCCACAAGGGGTTCCGCCGTACCGTCTGGCGGTGACGCCGGTCAGCCCACCGGGCGGGGCGTGACGCGCAGCGGCAGCAGCCCGGCCAGCACCAGCGCGGCGCCCACCGGCAGCAGGTTCAGGTTCACCGCGATCGCCAGGAACCCGGCCAGCACCAGCACCGGCGCCCACACCGGCAGCAGCCGTGCCGCCGCCGCCCGGTACAGCAGCACCAGCAGGCCCACCTCGAACAGCAGCGGCCCGCCGAACAACACCAGACCGGGCGTGCGCACCGCGTCGGCGAAGCTCGGGAACAGGTCACCGAGGATCACCCAGACGAAGGCGGCGGCGCCGACCAGGCCGGCCAGCGCGGCCACGTCGTCGAGCGTCCGCAACCGCGACGACCGGGAACGCAGCAGGCCGTGCAGCCCGACGATCAGCGCGGCGAAGCCGAGGACACCGAGCAGGAACAGGGTGTGGCCGGTGTTCCACGCCCAAGCACCCTTGTCGCTGTGCCCGTCCAGGCGGTCGAGCAGGCGCAGCAGGCCGTAGCCGAGCAGCAGCACCGCCGACGCCACGGCGACCGGGCGCAACCACTGGTACGCGGGACGTGTGCGGGAATCGAGAAGGCTCATCGCCTCAGCGTTCCGGGCGCCCGTGCCCGGGACATCGGGGAGCGGTCCCGAACCGGACCCGGATCAATCCGCTCGCCTCCCGTAGGGGTGCCCGGATACCGTCCGGCCGTGTCCCGCACCGTCACGCTGGTCCTGCTCGACTCCGCCGGCCGCCCGCTCGGCGCGCTGCCGCCGTTCGGCGTACCGGAGCCGTGGTGGCAGGAGGCCGGCTCGATCGTCGCCGCCGTCCGGCAGCGCCACGGTCTGGAGGTCGCCGTGCTGCGGCTGCTCGACGCCGACCGCCCTGCGCCGCCGGGCGGTCACGTCCGGTACCTGGCCCAGGTCGTCGACGCGCCCGCCGTACCCCTGGAACCGGTGGCCGTGGACCTCGCGCCGCATCCGCTGCGCCAGCCGTGGGCGGAGGCGGGCGGCCCGGCCGACAGCGTCGCGTGGGCGACCGGCGAGCTGCGCCGGCTCGGCCGCCGGGTGACGGCCGTGGCGCAGCAGCGCACCTGGAACCTCTCCGCCATCTGGCGCCTGGACACGGACCAGGGCCCGGCGTGGCTGAAGCAGCTCCCTCCTTTCGCCCGCCACGAGCCCACGGTCCTGGCCTTCCCCGTTGATCAAGGAGTTGGTGTCGGTGTCGATCTCCCTGGTGACCCGAACTCCTTGATCAACGGGGCAGGGTTCGGTGTGCGTCGGCCACCGTCGCGAGGGCTCGGTCGATCTCGGACGGTGGGGTCGCCGCGTACCCGAGGACCAGGCCGGATGGCTGCGGGCGCTGGCCGTGCCAGGACAGCGGATGGACCTTGACGCCCCGGCGCAGCGCCGCCGCCGCGAGCGCCCGGTCGTCGACGTCGCCGGGCAGCGTGACCATCAGGTGCAGCCCGGCCGCCGCACCGTGCACCACCGCCCCGGGCAGGTACGCGCGGACCGCCCGGATCATCGCGTCCCGGCGGCGTACGTGCCGGTGGCGCAGCAGCCGCAGGTGCCGTTCCAGCGCGCCGGACTCCATCAGCTCGGCCAGCACGAGCTGCGGCAACGCCGCGTTGCCGAGGTCGGCAGCCCGCTTCGCGGCCACCACGTCGGCGTGCAGCGCGGGCGGCACCAGCATCCAGCCGATCCGCAGCGCCGGTGCGAGCAGCTTGGAGATGCTGCCCACGTAGCAGACCCGATCCGGCGCCATGGCCCGCAGCGCCGGCACCGGCGGACGGTCGTAGCGGTGCTCGGCGTCGTAGTCGTCCTCCACCACCAGGCCGCCGTCGCGTGCCCACCGCAGCAGCCGCCGACGCCGGTCGCCGTCGAGCACCACACCGGTCGGGAACTGGTGCGCCGGGGTGAGCAGCACGGCCGGCGCGCCGCAGCGCTCCAGCTCGCCGACGCACAGTCCCCGGTCGTCCACCGGCACCGGCGGTGTCGCCAGCCCGGAGTAGACCAGGTGCTGCCGCACGCCGAGGGAGCCGGGATCCTCCACCGCCACGGTGTGCGTACCCCGGTCGTGCAGCACCCGCGCGAGCAGGCCGAGCGCCTGGGACACCCCAGCCACGATCACCACCTCGGCCGGGTCCGCGCGGACGCCCCGGTTGCGGGCCAGCCAGTTCGCGACCGCCAGTCGCAGCGCGGGCGTGCCGGTCGGGTCGCCGTAGCCGAGCGCGGCGGGCGTCATCCGGTGCAGCACGGCCCGCTCGGCCCGCAGCCAGGCCGCGCGGGGAAAGGCCGCCAGATCGGGTACGCCGGGAGTCAGGTCCACCTGCGCGGGTACGGCGCGCAACTCGTCGAAGGCGTCGAAGCCGGGCCGGGTGGCGAACACGTCCGGTGCCCGCCTCGGCTCGGGCGGCCGGGTGACAACGGCGGCCGGCGTGGCGACCACCACCGTTCCGGCCCGGCCGCGTCCCGCCACCTGGCCGTCCTCGGCCAGCCGCTGGTACGCCTCGGTCACCACGCCACGGGAGACGCCCAGCTCGGCGGCGAGCACCCGGCTGGCCGGCAGGCGGGTGCCCACCGGCGCCCGGCCGTCCGCGATCGCGGACCGCAGCCGGGCGGCCAGCCAGTCCGCGCGGCCACCGGGTGGCGCCTCGCCGACGTCGAGCTGGAGGAAGTCCGCACCGGCCGCTTTGGACTCCTCTGGAACGACGACTTTGGCCCTGTCCATCGGACCATTATGGTCGCAGGCTGGACCGCATGACAGTCGCCTTCCTGCTGACTTCGCTCGTCGTCGCGATCACTCCGGGCACCGGGGTGATGCACACGCTCGCCACCGCCGTGACCGGCGGACGCCGGGCCGGCCTGGCCGCTGCCGCCGGCGGCACGCTCAGCCTCGTCCCGCACGTGATCGCCGCGGTGACCGGCCTGGCCGCCCTGCTGCGTGCCGGCACCCCGGCGTTCCGCGTGGTGACCTGGCTGGGTGTGGCGTACCTGCTCTGGATGGCCTGGTCGGCGCTGCGCGACCGGGGCACGTTCGCCCTCGACGGTGACCGGCCCCCGCGTCCGGCGGCGGCCGTGTTCCGGGACGGGGTGCTGCTGAACCTGCTGAACCCGAAGGTGACGGTGTTCTTCGTGGCGTTCCTGCCGCAGTTCGTACCGCCGGACGCGCCCGCCGCCACAGTGCGCATGCTCGCCTGCGGCCTGGTGTTCATGGCCGTCACGCTGCTGGTGTTCGCCGGGTACGCGCTCCTGGCCGGCGCGTTGCGGCGCCGGGTGCTGTCCCGGCCCCGGCTGACCGGGCTGCTGCGGCACGCCTTCGCCGGCAGCTTCCTCGTCCTGGGCCTCGGCCTCGCGTTCACCGCCTGACCCGCCCTCACCGCTCAGAAGGAGTCCTCCGTGCGTTTCCGTCACTCCCCCGAGATCTGGTCGGCCTTTCCCGAACTGGCCTGCGGCGTCCTGCACGCCACGGGCGTCACGCCCGACGTCGACGTGACGCCACGGCTGGCCGGGTATCTCGGCACCGCCCGGGACCGGCTCGCCGCCGGGCCGGAGGGTGGCTTCCCGGAGATCCAGGCGTGGCGTCGCGTGTTCACCCGGATGGGCTGCCCGCCGACCCGCTACCGCTGCGCGGCGGAGTCGCTGCTGCGCCGGTTGCGGCGGGACGGGGACCTGCCCCGGCTGCATCCGCTCGTGGACCTCGGCAACGCGCTGTCCACCCGGTACGCGGTGCCGGTCGCCGTGCTCGACCTGGCCGGGATCGACGGCGACCTGACCGTGCGCCCGGCCGACGGCACGGAGCACTACCTGGGGCTCGGCGGGGAGAGCGAGCACCCCGCGCCCGGCGAGGTGATCTTCGCCGACCAGGGTGGACACGCGCACGCCCGGCGCTGGTGCCACCGGCAGAGCGGCGCGTCGGCGGTACGAGAAGACACCACCGACGTGCTCGTGGTGATCGAGGCGATGCACGAGGGCGCGGCGCCGGCCGTACGCCGGATGCTGGACGAACTGGCGGCGGCGCTGGACGAACTGTGGCGCGTGCCGTCGCGGACGGCGCTGCTCACCGCGGAGGCGCCGGAGTTCGCCGTGCCGGTCCGGACGGGCTGACCGCGCCGGGCGTGGTCCGGCGGTCCTCGGCGTCAGGCGCCGGGGTCGGTGTGGTCGCGCGCCATCAGCTCGTCGAACTCGGCCGGGGTGATCTCACCGGTGCGCAGCCGGCGGGCGTTGGCGGCGAACCGGGCGATCGCCGCGCCGCGCGGGTCCGGCTCGGTGAGCAGGCCGGCGTCGGCGGTCAGAGCGCTCGCGGCACCCGCCACGTCGTGCGGATCGGCCAGGTCGACCGGCTCGCCGTGCAACTCCCGCAGGGCGTCGGCGAGTCGCGCGTCGGCGGCGTCGCCGGTGCCCCACCAGCGCCGGGCCAGGTCGACGGTGCGGCCGAGCGAATCCTCCCCCACCCGTTCGGCGCCTATCTCGGCACGCATCATGCGCAGGAAGCGGAATGTCACGGCATCGGAGTCATCGGCGATCACGCCCGTACCCTAGCGAGCGGGTCCGACGACACCGCCGGGCGAGCCGGGGTCGTCCGGCCGGTTGAGGTCACCGCCCGCGGGTAGTGCGCGGACATGCCCGAACGATACGAGGACTACGACCGCGTCGCGATCGTCACCGGCGCCGACTCCGGCATCGGCAAGGCGTGCGCGGTGGCGCTCGCCGAAGCCGGTTACGACATCGGCATCACCTGGTACGGCGACGCGGTGGGCGCCGACCGCACCGCCACCGAGGTACGTGCCACCGGCCGCCGCTGCGAGACCGCCGAGTTGGACCTGACCCGGCTCCCCGAAGCGGCGGCGGTGGTCGACGAATTGGCCGACCGGCTCGGCGGCCTGGGCGTGCTCGTCAACAACGCCGGCACCGGCCTGTCCGAGCCCTTCGTGGACGTGAGCTGGGAGAAGTGGCGGGAGGTGCTGGCGGTGGACCTGGACGGGCCGTTCCTGTGCTCGCAGCGGGCCGCCCGGCGGATGCGCGCGGCCGGGCGGGGCGGCCGGATCATCAGCATCACCAGCGTGCACGAGCATGCGCCCCGGGTCGGCTCGTCGGCGTACTGCGCGGCCAAGGGCGGCCTCGGCCTGCTCACCAAGGTGATGGCGCAGGAACTGGCCGCCGACGGGATCACCGTCAACGCGGTCGCCCCGGGTGAGATCGCCACGCCGATGACCGGGCAGGAGGACGTCGACCCGTTCACGCAGGAGCGTCCCGGTGTGCCGGTGGGACGGCCCGGTGACGCCCGCGAGGTGGCGGCGGTGGTGGCGATGCTCGCCTCACCGGCTGCGGCGTACGTGACGGGAGCGTCGTGGGCGGTCGACGGGGGGATGCTGTTGATGGGTCCGCAGGCTTCTGTTCTTTCCTCCCACTCGTGGCGTTCTGCCTAGTCCTGTGGTCGCGGTTGAGGGCCGGGGGCGACCGTGCCCGGCTCCGGGCGGTCAGGCTTGATCCCTGCGCCGGGCACGGTCGCCCCCGGCCCCGTCGTGGGTCAGGTGCGTTCGTTGCTGCCGGGATCGGGGGTGGCTCCCACGGGTGCGTCTAGCGGTGTCTGCTGCTGCTCCGGGTAGTGGCAGGCGGTGAGCTGCCCGCCGCCGTCGCGGGTGGTCAGGGTGGGTTCTTCGGTGGCGCAGTGGTCGGTGGCTTTCCAGCAGCGGGTGCGGAAGCGGCAGCCCGACGGTGGGTTGAGTGGGGTGGGTACGTCGCCGGTGAGGCGGATGCGTCCGGCGGGTCCGAGGGCTGTGACGTCGGGGATCGCGGACAGCAGGGCCCGGGTGTAGGGGTGCTGGGGGCGGGTGTAGATGGTGTCGCGGTCGCCGATCTCGACGATCTTGCCGAGGTACATGACGGCGACGCGGTGGCAGAAGTGCCGCACGACGGCGAGGTCGTGGGCGATGAACACGAACGCCAGGTCGAGGTCGCGTTGCAGGTCGCGTAGCAGGTTGATGACCTGCGCCTGGATCGACACGTCCAGCGCCGAGACGGGTTCGTCGGCCACGATCAGTTTCGGTTTGAGGGCGAGGGCGCGGGCGATGCCGATGCGCTGGCGTTGCCCGCCGGAGAACTCGTGCGGATACCTGTTGTAGTGCTCCGGGTTCAACCCGACCAGTTCGAGCAGTTCCTGCACCCGTTTCTTCACCCCGCCCGGCGGGGTGATCCGGTTGACCTGCAACGGCATCGCCACGATCCGCCCGACCGTGTGGCGCGGGTTCAACGACGCGTACGGGTCCTGGAAGATGATCTGCAGGTCCTGCCGCAACGCCCGCAACTCACGACGCCCACCTTGGGTGATGTCCCGACCCGCGAACTCGATCGACCCGGCGGTGGGTTCCAGCAGACGCACCAGCATCCGCCCGGTCGTGGTCTTCCCACACCCCGACTCCCCCACCAGCCCGAGCGTCTCCCCCGCACGCACGTCGAAGTCCAGGCCGTCGACCGCCCGCACCGCACCCCGGGCACGCAGGCCCTGCCGCACCGGGAAGTGCTTCGTCAGGCCCCGCACCGACAGCAACGGCTCGGTCTCGGTGCTCATCGGGCCACCCCCACGTGCGCGACCTCGTCGCGGTAGATCCGCTCCCGCGCCGCGACCGGCAGGTGACAGGCCACCAGATGCCCTGCCGCCCCCGCCGGAACCAGCTCGGGAACCTCGGTGCGGGACCGGTCACCGTTCACCCCGGCCCACCGGCAACGCGGATGAAACGCGCACCCCGACGGCAGGTTGATCAGCGACGGCGGGTTACCCGGGATCGGCACCAGGTCCGCATCCGCGTCGCCGTGCAACGACGGCACACTCGACAACAACCCCCACGTGTACGGATGCTGCGGCGCCCGCAACACCCGCTCCACACTCCCGTGCTCCACCGCCCGACCCGCATACATCACCAACACGTCATCAGCCACCTGACTGACCACACCCAAGTCGTGCGTGATCAACACGATCGCCGACCGGAACTCCTCCTGCAGATCACTGAGCAGATCCAGAATCTGCGCCTGCACCGTCACGTCCAACGCCGTCGTCGGCTCATCCGCGATCAGCAGATCCGGATCGTTCACCAACGCCATCGCGATCATCGCCCGCTGCCGCATCCCACCGGAGAACTCGTGCGGATACTGATCGAACCGCTTCCCCGGCTGCGGAATCCCCACCCGGCCCAGCATGTCCACCGCCCGCGTGCGCGCCTCCCGCCGACCCGCCCTCGGGTGATGCACCCGATACGCCTCCGCGATCTGCCGGCCCACCGAGTAGTACGGATGCAACGCCGACAACGGATCCTGGAAGACCATCGC
>NZ_RCVK01000115.1:0-7728 GCF_003667485.1 Micromonospora sp. BL1 | reverse complement strand
ACCCTCCGCTGGGCCCGGCCGGGACGGGTGGCGCAGATGCAGCGGTCCCCGGACGGGCCCGCCACACCCCCGACGCCGGTGCCGCCCGCGCTGCTCGCGGCCCCCGCGCGCCCGCCCGGCGACGACCTGGACCGGCTGCTCGACGCGGCGCTGCGGGCGGCCCGGCGCCCGCCGACCGGCGACATCGTCCGGGTCCGGGAGGACCGCTTGGGCGACCGGACGGTCGACGTGTTCGAGCTGCCGGGCGGCCGCCGCCTGTGGCTGGACCGCGGTGGTCTGCCGCGCCGGATGGAACTACGGACCGGGCCGGGCGTGTGGATCCGGCTCGACCTCACGCCGGGGCGCGCGGCGGGCAGCGGCGGGTCGTCGGCCTAGCGTCGCGCTGAACGGCCGGCGTTCGCGGGACCGGCCTGTCAGGGCCGCCAGCCGGTTTGCGCGGCCCATTCCTCGGCGCGCAGGTGCTCCTCGTCGAACCAGGGATCGGTCACAGTGCCCCACGCGGCGTGCTCCGGCGCGGCCGCCGCCAGATCCCGCTTCACCTGCAGGTAGTCGGCCCGCCGCGCCGGGTCGGCGCGCAGGTGGTCGCGCACCAGCAGCGCGTGGCGCCAGCCGGGCGAGCCGGCCTCCCGCAGGTGCAGGCGCACCGGACGCCCCGGGTCCGCGCCACCGTGCAGCCGCTTGGGCCAGCGCACCGGCTCCGGCTGCCGCGGGGCGTCCCACCAGTCGCCCGGCAGGCGCGGGAAACCCGCCTCGGCCAGCCGCTGCCCGAGCGGCCCGTCCGCCTCGTCGAGCGAGGACACCGTCACCTGGATGTCGATCACGTCCGGGGCGGCCAGCCCCGGCACCGCCGTGGAGCCGACGTGGTCGACCCGGATGTCACCGCCTGCCGCGTGGCGGATCCGGGCGGCCAGCCGGGCGTACTGCTCGGGCCAGGTCGGATCCGGTCCGGCGAGCGCCGCCGGGTCCGGTGGGACGGCGCGGCGCTCGCGGACGTTGCGCTCGTAGGGCCGCAGGCGGTCGCGCCAGAGGGCGTCCACCGCGGCGTGCAGCTGGGTGAGCGTGCCGTCGTTCGGGAGCAGCACGTCCGCGACCGCGCGGCGGGTCTCGTCGTCGGCCTGCGCGGCGATGCGCCGCTGCGCCTCCGCCGGGGCCATGCCCCGGTCGCGGGTCAGCCGGGCCATCCGGGTCGGCACGGCCGTCTGCACCACGACCACCAGGTGGTACGTCGGCGCGAGTCCCACCTCGACCAGCAGCGGTACGTCGTTCACGACGATCGCGTCGGCGGGAGCGGCGGCGACCAGTTCGGCGCTGCGCGCGCGTACCCGCGGATGGGTGATCCCTTCGAGCGTGCGGCGGGCCGCCTCGTCGCCGAAGACCAGCGCGCCGAGGGCGGCCCGGTCCAGCGCCCCGTCGGCGTCCAGGACCTTGTCGGAGAAGGCGGCGACCACCTCGGCCAGCCCGTCGGTGCCGGGCGCGACGATCTCCCGGGCGATGCGGTCCGAGTCGACGATCACCGCGCCCAGCGCGGCGAGGCGGCTCGCCACCGCGCTCTTGCCCGATCCGATTCCGCCGGTCAGCCCCACCTTCAGCACCCGGACAGTCAACCGGATCGCTCGTCCGCATGCCAAACCGCCCCGGCGTACACGCGGGCCCCGCCCCCGGCGCTCCGCTGGTGCGGAACGCGGGGACGGGGCCCGTCGTCAGAGGCAGTCGCCGATTCGTCCGGTGGGACGAACCCGCGTCAGCGTCCGGTCACTTGCCGCCGGCGAGCTTCTCCCGCAGCGCGGCGAGCGCCTCGTCGGTCGCGAGCGTGCCGGCCGGCTCCTCAGCCTGACGGCTCGGGGCCGAGGTCGAGGTGGTGGTGCCGCTGGTGACGGGCGGAGCCGGGTTGGCAGCGGCCTCGGCGTCGGCGGCACGGGAGGTCTGCACCTGCTTGGTGTGGGCCTCCCAGCGCTGACGCGCCTCGGCGTACTGCTGCTCCCAGGTCTCGCGCTGCTTGTCGTAGCCCTCGAGCCACTCGCCCGTCTCCGGGTCGAAGCCCTCCGGGTAGATGTAGTTGCCCTGCTCGTCGTACGTCGCGGCCATGCCGTAGAGGGTCGGGTCGAAGTGCTCCTCGCCCTCGACGAAGCCCTCGTTGGCCTGCTTGAGCGACAGCGAGATCCGGCGGCGCTCCAGGTCGATGTCGATGACCTTGACCATGACCTCGGAGCCGACCTGCACGACCTGCTCCGGGATCTCCACGTGGCGCTCGGCCAGCTCGGAGATGTGGACCAGGCCCTCGATGCCGTCGTCCACCCGGACGAACGCGCCGAACGGCACCAGCTTGGTGACCTTACCCGGCACGATCTGCTGGATCGCGTGGGTGCGGGCGAACTGACGCCACGGGTCCTCCTGCGTCGCCTTCAGCGACAGCGAGACCCGCTCGCGGTCCAGGTCGACGTCCAGGACCTCGACCTCGACCTCCTGGCCCACCTCGACGACCTCGGACGGGTGGTCGATGTGCTTCCAGGACAGCTCGGAGACGTGCACGAGGCCGTCCACGCCGCCCAGGTCGACGAACGCGCCGAAGTTGACGATCGAGGAGACGACGCCCTTGCGGACCTGCCCCTTCTGGAGCTTGTTGAGGAACTCGGTGCGCACCTCGGACTGCGTCTGCTCCAGCCAGGCACGGCGGGACAGGACCACGTTGTTGCGGTTCTTGTCCAGCTCGATGATCTTGGCTTCGAGCTCGCGGCCGACGTACGGCTGCAGGTCACGCACACGCCGCATCTCGACGAGCGACGCGGGCAGGAAGCCACGCAGGCCGATGTCGAGGATGAGACCACCCTTGACGACCTCGATGACCGAGCCGCGGACGACGCCGTCCTCGTCCTTGATCTTCTCGATCGTGCCCCAGGCCCGCTCGTACTGCGCCCGCTTCTTGGAGAGGATCAGCCGACCCTCCTTGTCCTCCTTCTGGAGGACGAGGGCCTCGATGTGGTCGCCCACCGAAACGACCTCGGCCGGGTCCACGTCGTGCTTGATCGACAGCTCCCGAGAGGGGATGACACCCTCGGTCTTGTAGCCGATGTCGAGCAGGACCTCGTCCCGATCGACCTTGACGACGGTGCCTTCGACAATGTCGCCGTCGTTGAAGTACTTGATGGTCTCGTCGATCGCGGCGAGGAAAGCTTCCTCAGAGCCGAGGTCGTCGTGGGTGACCTTGTTGGCGCTCGAGGTGGCCTCGATGCTGCTCGTCATGTGGGCGGTTGCTCCGGTCGGATGGGTTGTCACAGCGGGCATGGGTGTCGCAGTGACTCTTCCGCGCCAGCGGATCCGTCGCCGGGCACACCGAACGATCGACGCGAGAAGATCATTAGTGGCTCCGGTGACCGCGCACCTGCTCCCTGCCGAGGCACACGATCCGCGAGCGCATCGTCTAGCCTACCCGCTGCATTACCACAGCGTGCAAGCCCTCCCGGGTCCGTGCGAACTCATCCGCTGCGAAAGCGGAGATTTTGCTCGGTAAGGTGCCACAGCTGTCTCGTCCGTCACACCCGCCCCAGCCGCCACCCCCACCGCACCGGGTCCGGGCCGCCGGACCTAGCGTGAACCCGTGGACGACGACAGGGTGACCCGCCGACGGGTCGACGCCGGCGAGATCCGCCGCGCCAACCGCGGATGGTGGGACACCGACGCCGACGCGTACCAGGCCGAGCACGGCGCGTTCCTCGGCGACGCCGACTTCGTCTGGTGCCCGGAAGGGCTGCGCGAGGCCGACGCCCGGCTGCTCGGCGACGTAGCCGGCCGGCGCATCCTCGAACTCGGCGCCGGGGCGGCCGCCGCCGCCCGCTGGCTCGCCGCCCAGGGCGCCCGGCCGGTCGCGCTGGACCTGTCCGCCGGCATGCTGCGGCACGCCGCCGAGGCCGCCGACCGCACCGGGGTACGCGTGCCGCTGGTGCAGGCCGACGCGCTCGCCCTGCCGTTCGCCGACGCCGCGTTCGACGCGGTCTGCACCGCGTTCGGCGCGATCCCGTTCGTGGACGACTCGGCGGCGGCGATGCGCGAGGTGGCGAGGGTGCTGCGCCCCGGCGGCCGGTGGGTCTTCTCGGTCACCCACCCGATGCGCTGGATCTTCCTGGACGACCCGGGCGAGGGCGGGCTGACCGCGGTGCACTCGTACTTCGACCGCTCCCCCTACGTCGAGCAGGACGAGCACGGCGTGGCCACGTACGTCGAGCAGCACCGCACCCTGGGCGACCGGATCCGGGAGCTGGTCGGCGCCGGTTTCCGCCTGCTGGACCTGGTGGAACCGGAGTGGCCGGCCGGGCACGAGGGGATCTGGGGCCAGTGGAGCCCGCTGCGCGGCCGGCTGTTCCCCGGCACCGCCATCTTCGTCGCCGAGAAGCCGGCCGGCTGACACCAACGGACCCGCAGTGCGATCGACCCTCCAGTGGCACGCGGCACGCTGTCCCCATGAGCGTCGGCCCGACCCCCAACGCAGCCTTTCCCTGGCGCCCTGACCCCGCTCGGCAACTGCTGACCGACTACAGGCTGGACGACCTACTGACGCTGCCGCCCGACGCACCGAGCGTCGAACTCGTCGACGGCATCATCCACCTGACGCCCTTCCCCACTCTCGGCCACCAAGGCATCGCCAGCTTGCTGGCGATATGGCTACGATCCCGCGTTCCAGCGCATCTGCGCGCGGCCCAGGCGGTGAGCATCGGTCTGGACGTCGACTCAAGTCGCCGTCCGGACGTCCTGCTCCACCACGCCGGGCTGCCGAGCGACCGGTCCCTCCTGCGACCGGCGGATGTCGTCCTGGCCGTCGAGATCGTCTCCCCCGGCACCCGGCGGGTCGACCGGTTCGCCAAGCCGGGCGAGTACGCCGCCGCGGGGATTCCCTTCTACTGGCGGATCGAGCAGGATCCGGTGCACCTCTACGCGTACCGCCTCGGTGACCGGATCGGCCCGGGCGGCGAGCGGCAGTACGAGCTGGTGGACGACGGCAGCGAGGTGATCGAGCTGCCCGAGCCCTTCGCGATCAAGCTGCCGATCGCGGAGATCCGGCCCTGACGACGCCGTTACTCGGTATCCACTCCGGGTAACCGGGCGGCATGGCCGAGAAGGAGTTCCACGCCGGGGACCACGTCTCCTGGGCCAGCCACAGCGGCCGGGCGTACGGGGTCGTCAAGGAGAAGCTGACCGAGCGCACCCACGTCCGCGGGCACACCGTGAACGCCTCGCCGGAGCAGCCGCAGTACCGGATCACCAACGACGACTCGGGCCGCGACGTCGCCCACCGTCCGGAGGTGCTTCGCCATGAGTCGCGCTGAGGACCCGCAGCAGACGTACCGGGAGTTCACCGACGCGGTGAACATGAAGCCGGGCGAGCTGTCCCGCTGGCTGGAGAGCGAGGAGTCCAAACACGTCGGCTGGCACAAGAAGGGCACCCAGGGCGGCGAGTCGGTCGGCCACGACTCCGGCCGGCGCATCGTCGACCTGCTGCGCCGCAAGCGCGCCGACCTCACCGCCGCCGACTACAAGCACATGCGCAAGGTGATCGGATACGTGCACCGGCACCTGGCGCAACGTCCCGCGGGTGACGTCCGGGACACCAGGTGGCGCTGGTCGCTGATGAACTGGGGCCACGACCCGCTCAAGGGCTGAGCCGGCCGGTCCGTTCGCCGGGCGTTGGTACCGTGCCGGCGATGACGACAGACGTCTCGGTCGCCGGCCGTCATCCCCCGCGCCGGGCGGGTGGTCCTCGTGGCGGGCCTCGGCCTGATCGCCGTCGCGGCAGTCTTCCTGGTGGTGACCGGCAACACCGGCGTCAGGTACAGCGCCGACCACGACGGCACCGTGCCGATGTGGAGCCGCTGGATCCCGGCGCTGGCCGCGATCGCGTTGATCCGCCTGATCCCGCCCGCGCCCGACCCGAGGTGGCCGGACCCGGTCGCGCCGTACCGTGAGGCGGTGCCGCTGCTGCTGGCCGGGATCGCGTTCGCCGCCGTCATGCCGCTGCTGGGCGGCGAACCCGCGTACACCGTGTGGAAGCTCGCGCTGCTGCTCGGCGTACCCCTCGTGGTGTTCCTGGCCGCGCGCCGCCGGCCGCCACGGTGGCGGGCGGGGCCGGCCCCGGCGGACGCCGCCCACCGGTGGGGTCCGGCGCTGCCGGTGGCGGTGTGGCTGGTGCTCAGCTACGCGACGCCCTTGTCCGTGCCGGCGAGCGACTGGGGGCGGACCGTCACGCCGGTCGAGCTGGTCGTCACGCTGCTTGTGGCCTTCGCGGTGAACGCGCTGCTGGAGGAGGCCTTCTACCGGCGGTGGCTGCAGACCCGGTGGGAGTCGCTGCTGGGGCGCTGGCCGGCGATCGTGCTCGCGGCGCTGGTGTGGGCGGTCTGGCACGTGGCCATCCAGGGCAGCGGCCGGCCCGCCGTCGACCTGGCGTCGGTGGTCGTCAACCACGGCGCGCTCGGGCTGTTCCTCGGCTACCTGTGGTCGCGGTACCGCCGGATGTGGCCGCTGCTCGTGGTGCACGGCGCGGTCAACGCGATGCCGGTCCTGCTCGGTCTCTGACCGGCCGCTTGACCCTGCCGCAGGCGGCAGGGTCGGACGATGCCGGCATGGAACGCCGCACGCCACGCGTCGCCGTGGTCACCGGTGCGGGGACCGGCATCGGCCGGGCCACCGCACGATCCCTCGCCACCTCCGGGTACGCAGTGGTCGCGGTCGGCCGGCGCGCCGCCCCGCTGACGGAGACCGCCGCCGGCCGGCCGGGTATCGCCCCGCTGACGGCCGACGTCACCGCTCCCGACGGGCCGGACCGGGTCGTCCGCGCCGCGCTCGACCGGTACGGCCGCCTGGACGTCCTGGTCAACAACGCGGGCGTGGCCGGCGGCGGGCCGCTGGCGGAGCTGGACGAGGACGCCGCCCGGCGGCAGCTGGAGACGAACCTGCTCGCGCCGATCCGGCTGGCGCACGCCGCCGTCGAGGCGCTCGCCGCGACCCGTGGCGTGATCGTCAACGTCACCACGTCGGTCGGCCTGCGCGCCTGGCCGGGCAGTTCGGTGTACGCGGCGGGCAAGGCCGCGCTGGACTCGCTGACCCGCAGCTGGGCGGTGGAACTCGCGCCGCTCGGCGTCCGGGTGGTGGCGGTGGCGCCCGGCGCGGTCGACACTCCCATCGGCGAGCACAGTGGCCTCTCCCCCGAGCGGCGCGCGGCGGTACGGGACTGGCAGCTCGCACACACCCCGGCGGGCCGGATCGGCCGGCCGGAGGACGTAGCCTGGGCGATCCGGCGGCTGTGCGAGCCGGAGGCGGACTTCGTCACCGGTGTGGTGCTGCCGGTGGACGGGGGCGCGGTGGTCGCGTGAGAGGACGGTGGCGGCGGTGCGGATCGGCGCGGTGGCGAAGGCGACGGGCTGCACGCCGCGTGCCCTGCGGCACTACGAGGAACACGGGCTCATCGCCTCGGCCCGGGCGGCGAACGGCTACCGCGAGTACGACGCCGCCGTCGTCACCCGGGTCCGCAACATCCGTCACCTGCTCGACGCCGGGCTGACGCTGGACGACGTGCGGGTCTTCCTGCCCTGCCTGGACGGGGACGTGGCGTCGGCGCCGCCGTCCCCGGCGGGGCTGCGGGTCGGCCGGGAGCGGCTGGCCGTGCTGGACGCCCGGATCGCGGCCCAGGTGGCCGTCCGGGACCGCCTGGCCGCCGCCCTCCAGGCCGCCGCCCCTGCGCCC
>NZ_RCVK01000117.1:0-7854 GCF_003667485.1 Micromonospora sp. BL1 | reverse complement strand
GTTCCAGCCCGCCCCGTACGGCGCCGCGCCGCAGGGGTACCCGGCTCAGCCCGCTCAGCAGGGCTGGCACCCGAATCAGCCGAACCCGCAAGACCGATACTGATCAGCCCGGAAACCCCGCGCACGCGAACGTCTGCCGGAAACGGCGGGTGGAACGTCATGGGTGTCAAACCGGTGTTGCGACACCCTTGGCGTTCCACCCGAACGGCCGAGCACAGCGCAGGGCGGCGCGGCGGGGCGGGTCAGGTGGGTGAGGGGACCAGGCGGGTGTGCAGTGCCGCCGGGTCGGTCACCTCGGGCAGGTCGCGGGCGGCGAGCCAGGCCGCGGCGGCCGCCCCGTCCCCGGCGCTGTGCAGCGGTGCGCCCGGCCACCGTCCGGCCAGTTCGGCGCGGACCGCACCGGCCAGCGGGGTGTCGCCGGTGAGCAGCCCGCCCCCGAGCACCACCGGATCGGTCGCGCCGGAGGGGCGGATGCGGGAGACACTCTCCGCCAGCAGAGCCGCGGCCTCGGTGATCAGCGCGACTGCCGTCGGTTCCCCGTCGCGGGCCGACGAGACCACGAGCGGCGCGAGCCGGGCCAGTTCCACGGGTGGCCGCCGGGTCACCGCCTGCACCACGGCGCCGGCGGTGACGCGCGGCTGGTCGTCCACCTCGGTCGTGCCGGTCAGCTCGGCCAGCACCTGCCGGGCCAGGTCGCCGGGGGCGTCGGCGCGGTCCAGGTCGGTCAGCAGCCGGCGGACGGCCTCGCGGCCGAGCCAGAACCCCGAGCCGGCGTCGCCGAGCAGCCAGCCGTGGCCGTCGGCGGTGCGGTCCAGCCGCAGGTCGCGTACCTGGGCGGCGATGGCGCCGGTGCCGGCGACGAGCACGGTGCCGTCCGGGGCGGCGGTGCCGGAGGCGTAGGCGACCAGCGCGTCGCCGTGCACGGCGTACGGGCAACGCAGCCCCGCCTCGGCCCACGCGTGGTCGAACGCGTCGCGGCCGTGCGGGTCGGCCAGGAGGCGGCCGGCGCCCGCGAGGCCGATCACGCCGGCGCGTACCCGGATCGGGTCGATGTCGGCGAGCGCCGCGCGCAGGGCGGCGAGCAGTTCGGCGGCGGCCCGCTCGGCGCCGTGGCTGGTGGGGTTGCCGCCGCCGGCGCGGCCGGTGCCCAGGCGGGTGCCGTCGAGGCTCAGCGCTGTCGCGCGGGTGGATGTGCCCCCGACGTCGAGGCCGACCACGACGGTGTCCGACATGGTCCTCATGCTGGTCGGCCGCGTCGCCGGGCGCAAGATCGCGGCGGTGCGCCAGGTAACAGTTTGAAAACTTCGCCCACGCCCTTGACACGGAGGGCCCTTCAGTAAGAACTTTTACCACTAACAGTTAACACTCTTTTCCGAAAGGCTTCCGCCGATGGCCGAGCACGAGGTGGAGACTTCCGCGGCGACCGCGGTGGTCGATGCCGGTCCGGCCGACCGGCTGGGCGCCGACGGGGTGCTGGCCAGGGTCCGGGCCGGTACGGGGGAGCTGACCGGTGCGCTGCGCCGGGTCGCCGAGCACGTGCTCAGCGACCCGGAGGCGGCGGCCCGGGCGACAATCGTCGAGCTGGCCGAGCGCAGCGGCACGTCACCGGCGACCATCACCCGGTTCTGCCGGGCGATGGGCTTCGAGGGCTACGCCGACCTGCGGCTCGGCATCGCCGCCGAGACCGGTCGGGCACGCTCGGCGGGATGGACCGTCGACATCGGACGGGAGATTCAGCCCGGCGACCCGCTGTCCCGGGTGCTCGACCAGATCATGGCCGCCGACACGCGGGCCATGCACGACACCGCCGCGCTGCTCGACCTGGCCGAGGTGGAACGCGCGGCGGTGGCCATCGCCGGGGCCAGCCGGGTGAACATCTTCGGCGCCAGCGGCAGCGCGCTCGTCGGCGAGGAGATGCAGTTCAGCCTGCACCGCATCGGCGTCGCCGCGTGGGCCTGGAGCGACGTGCACGAAGGGCTCGCCAGCGCCGCGCTGCTGGGCGCCGGGGACGTCGCGCTCGGCATCTCGCACACCGGGCAGACCCGGGAGACGATCGAGCTGCTCGCCGAGGCCGGCAGCCGCGGCGCCACCACCGTCGCGCTCACCGGCTTCCCCCGCTCGCCGCTGGCCGAGCTGGCCGACATCGTGCTGGTCACCGCCAGCCAGGCCACCACGTTCCGGCCGGACGCGCTCTCCGCCCGGCACCCCCAGCTCGTCGTGCTCGACCTGCTCTACATCGCGGTGGCGCAGCGCACCCACGACCGCGCCCACGCGGCCTTCCGGCGTACCGCCCAGGCCGTCGACGGGCACAAGGCCGCGAAGGGGGCCCTCTCATGATCAGTGCCCAGCGGTACGCCGACGCGGTCCGCCCGGTGCTCGACCGGCTGGTGGACAGCCAGGCTGTGGCGGTGGACCGGGCGGCCGACCTGATCGCCTCCGGGCTGCGCACGGGCGGCGTCCTCCAGGCGTTCGGCGCCGGTCACTCGGAGGCGTTCGCCGCCGAACTGGTCGCCCGGGCCGGCGGCCTGGTCCCCGCCAACCGGCTGTCCCTGCACGACCTCGTGCTGCACGGCGACGCGCCCCGCGACGTGCTCGCCGACCCGAAGCTGGAACGCGACCCGGCCGTGGCGCACCAGCTCTACGCCCTGGCGGCGCCGCAGCCGGGGGACGTGTTCGTGGTCGCCTCGCAGTCCGGCATCAACGGCTCGGTGGTCGAGCTGGCGACGCTGGTCAAGCGCGGCGGCCATCCGTTGATCGCTGTCACCTCGGTCGAGCACACCGCCCGGGTAGCTCCTCGGCACCCCTCCGGGCACCGGCTCGCCGACCTCGCCGACGTCGTGCTGGACAACGGCGCGCCGTACGGCGACGCACTGCTGCCGCTCGAGGGCGGCGGCGCGGTCTGTGCGGTCTCGTCGGTCACCGCGGCGCTGCTGGCGCAGCTGCTGACCGCCGAGGTCGTACGACGGTTCCACCAGGCCGGAGAGGTACCCCCTGTCTACCTCTCCGCCAACGTCCCCGGTGGGGACGAGCACAACCTCGCCCTCGAGTCGCGGTACGCCGGGCGTCTCCGGCGGACCGCCTGACCCGACCCACAAGGAGAGACAAGATGTCGGTTTCCCCCGAGAAGTTCGGCGACGTCAGCCGTCGGACCCTGCTGCGGCGCGCCGCGGCGGCCGGTCTGCTGGCCGTACCGGCGGCGGGTCTGCTGAGCGCGTGCGCCGGCAGCGAGCCGAGCAAGTCCGACGGCGGCGGCGCGGCCAAGAGCAAGGACAACCCGTTCGGCGTCAAGGACGGCAGCGCGGTCAAGGTGGTCGTCTTCAACGGTGGCCTGGGCGACCAGTGGGCCAAGGAAGACAAGGTCATCTTCAACGCCAAGCACGCGAACGTCACGGTCAACATGTCTTCGACCCAGAAGATCAAGACCGAAGAGCAGCCCAAGATGGCGACCCAGCCGAGCGACCTGGTGATGAACTCGGGCGCCGACATGATGGACCGCAGCACGCTGATCAACGAGGGCGCGATCGAGCCGCTGGACGACCTGCTCACCGCGCCGGCCTGGGACAGCGAGGGGACTGTGGCCGACAGCCTGCTGCCGGGCACCGTCGCCGACGGCACGCAGAACGGCAAGTTCTACGTGGTCAACGTCGCGTACACGGTCTGGGGCAACTGGTACAACGCCGCCCTGTTCAAGAAGGAGGGGTGGACGGCGCCGACCACCTGGGACGAGTTCTTCGCGCTCGCGCCGAAGATCAAGGCCAAGGGCATGGCGCCGTACGTGCACGACGCGGTGCACGGCTACTACCCGCGCTGGGCGCTGTTCGCCAGCATCTGGAAGGCGGTCGGCAAGCAGGCCGTCGTCGACATCGACAACCTGAAGGACGGCGCCTGGAAGGCCGACGGCATCGTCGCGGCGCTGGAGCCGTGGGAGAAGCTGGTCAAGGACAGGCTGCTGCTGCCGGGCAAGCTCGACCACACCCAGTCGCAGCAGGCGTTCCTGGACGGCAAGGCGGCCTTCATCCAGGTCGGCACCTGGCTGAAGAACGAGATGGCCGCGACCATCCCGCCGGGCTTCGAGATGACCATCTCCGACTACTGGAGCAAGAGCGGCGACAAGGCCGCCAAGGACGTCTTCGCCTCCTCCGGCGAGGGCTTCGTGGTGCCCAGCAAGGCGCCGAACAAGGAGGCCGCGAAGGAGTTCCTGCGGGCCATCCTCTCCAAGGCCGGCTCGGCGAAGTTCGCCGAGCTGACCAAGTCGCTGGCCTCCACCAAGGGCTCCGGCGACAACGTCCAGGACACCGCGCTGGCGTCGGCGAACTCGCTGATGAAGAACGGCAGCTCGGACCTGATCTCGGTGAAGTTCCCGGACTTCTACGCCGACCTGGACAAGGAGAGCCAGAACCTCTCCGAGGAGCTGATGGCCGGCCGCCTGACCGCGCAGCAGTTCGTCGACAAGATGCAGGCGGCCGCCGACAAGGTCGCCAAGGACTCGTCGATCAAGAAGCAGACCCGCACCGCCTGATCACCGCGAGGAAGTGAGTCCAATGCGGCACGGAGTCGCGCGTTTCGTCACGGGTTTCCTGGCCCTGCCCGTCGCGCTGTACCTGTTCTACGTGGTGTGGCCGTTCGCCCAGGCGGCGGGGTACTCGCTCACCGACTGGGGTGGGTACTCCGATTCTCAGCGCTTCGTCGGGCTGGACAACTACGTCCGGCTGTTCTCCGACGAGCTGATCCGGAAGGCGTTCTGGCACAACGTGTTCTTCCTGGTCACCGTGCCGCTGTTCACGATCGCGCTGGCCCTGTTCCTCGCGTTCCTGCTCAACGTGGGCGGACGCGAGGACAGGGCCGGCATCCGCGGGGTGTTCGGCTCCGGGATCTACAAGGTCATCTTCTTCTTCCCGCAGGTGCTGTCGCTGGTGGTCATCGCCGTCATGTGGCAGCAGATCTACCGCACCGACGGGCAGGGCCTGATCAACGGCCTGCTCATCAAGATCGGGCTGGTCGACGCGGACAACCCGATCGCCTTCACCGCCGACCCGGAGCCGTTCCTCGGCGTGCCGGCGGTGCTCTGGTGGCTGCTGTTCATCGCGGTGTGGAGCGGCGCCGGCTTCTACATGGTGCTGTTCTCCGCCGCGATGCAGTCGATCCCGAAGGACATCTACGAGGCCGCGATCCTCGACGGCGCGGGCCGGTTCCACACGTTCTTCAAGGTGACGCTGCCGCTGCTGCGGGACAGCATCTCGGTCGCCTGGGTCTATCTGGGCTTCATCGCGCTGGACATGTACGCGCTGGTCTTCGTCATGACGCCGAGCCAGGGCGGGCCGAACCACGCCAGCGAGATCTTCGCCTCGGTGATCCAGTTCAACGCGTTCCAGAAGGGCCAGTTCGGTTACGCCTGCGCGATCGCCGTCGCGCTGGCCATCTTCACCATCCTGCTGGCCGCGCTCCAGCTGAGGATCACCCGCCGTGAGCGGATCGAGTACTGAGGAGGTCTGGACGATGAGCACTGTGACCCACACCTCCGGCCCGGCCCGGTCCGACACGGCGCCGCCGGACCGGCCGCCGGCGGACCGGCGCGCGAAGGACGTCGGCAACGGCTTCGGCGGCCGGATCTTCAACGGCTTCTCCCACCTTTTCCTCGCGGTCTGGGCGATCATGGTGGTCTACCCGCTGCTGTGGGTGGTGATGTCGGCGCTCAAGACCGACTCGGAGGTGATCCGCGAACCGCTGTCGCTGATCCCCGACGCGCTGCAGTGGGACAACTTCGCCCGCGCCTGGACCGCCGGGATCGACAGCTTCTTCCTCAACACGCTGCTCGTGCTGGTGTTCAGCGTGACGCTGACGATGCTGCTGGGCTCGATGGCCGCGTACGCGCTGGCGCGCTACGAGTTCCGCGGCAACCGGCTGATCTACTGGATGTTCCTGTCCGGGCTGACGCTGCCGATCTACCTGGCCGCGGTGCCGCTGTTCAAGGGCGTCTACAACACCGGGGTCAGCCTCCCGCTGCTCGGCCCGAACAAGCACCTCATGCTGATCCTGGTCTACGTGGCCTGGTCGCTGTCGTTCACGATCTTCTTCATGCACTCGTTCTTCCGCACGCTGCCCGACTCGATCGCCGAGGCGGCCCAGGTCGACGGGGCCTCGCACACCCGTACGTTCTTCAGCGTGATGCTGCCGATGGCCAAGCCGGGCCTGATCAGCATCGGCATCTTCAACGTGCTCGGCCAGTGGAACCAGTGGTACCTGCCGACGCTGCTCATGCAGTCGGTCTCCGGCGAGCCGAAGAACCAGGTGATCGCCCAGGGGCTGATCGAGCTGTCGGTCAACCAGGGCTACAAGTCGGACTGGTCCGGACTGTTCGCCGGCGTCACCATGGCGATGCTTCCGGTGCTGATCGTGTACATCGTCTTCCAGCGCCAGGTGCAGTCCGGCCTCACCGCAGGCGTCGGCAAGTAACGCGCGGGAGGCGTCGGCAGGTGACGCGCGGGGCCCCGGCTCGACGAGCCGGGGCCCCGGTCTGTCGGTGGCACCGGGCAGAATCGCGTCCGTGCTGGTGGCGGTGGTGGCGGACGAGCGGGGCGGCGGCGTGCTGCAACCGCTGCACGCCGACGGCACCCCGGCCGGTCCGGCCGAGGAGGTGGCCGACCTGGTCGCCGCCGTGGCCGCCCGGGAGGCCGCCGGGCGTCCCCGCTGGCTCTGGGCCGCCTGGGCGGGCGTCTATCCGGCGCTGCTGCGCGCCGGGGTGCGGCTCGACCGCTGCCACGACGTCGAGCTGACCGAGGCACTGCTGCTCGGGCACGCGGGCCGGTGGGGCGAGCCCCGCGCGCTGCCCGCCGCCTGGGCCCGGGTCACCGGCGCGCCGGTCCCGCCGGACCCGGCGCCCCGCCCGCCCGAGCCGCCCGGCCACGCCCAGGCCGCGCTGTTCGAGCCGCCGTCCGGCCCGCCCGGTCCGGGCATCACGGCGTTGATCCGGGTGTACGCCGACCAGCTCGCCCGGATCGCCGCGACCACCCATCCCGGCCGGTTCCGTCTCCTGGTGGCCGCCGAGTCGGCGGGCGCGCTGGTGGCCGCCGAGATGGGCGCGGCCGGCCTGCCCTGGCGCGCCGACGTGCACGACGCGATCCTGGCCGACCTGCTCGGAGAGGCGTCACCGGTCGGTGGGCCGCCGCGCCGGCTGGCCGAGTTGCAGGCGCGGATCGCTGACGCGTTCGGCGTACGCCAGGTGCACGCCGACTCGCCCGCGGAGCTGTTGCGGGCGTTCGCCCGAGCGGGCGTGGACCTGCCGAACACGCGCGCCTGGGTGCTGCGCGGGGTGGAGCACCCGGCGGCGCCGCTGGTCCTGGAATACAAGGAGCTGTACCGGATCTGGACGGCGCACGGCTGGGCCTGGCGCGACGCCTGGGTCTCCGGCGGCCGGTTCCACCCGGAGTACGTGCCCGGCGGCGTCGTCTCCGGCCGGTGGGCGACCCGGGGCGGCGGGGCGTTGCAGATCCCGAAGGTGATCCGGCAGGCGGTGGTGGCGGACCCGGGCTGGACGTTCGTGGTGGCCGACGCGGGTCAGCTCGAACCGCGCGTGCTCGCGGCGGTCTCCGGCGACGAGCGGCTCGCCGCGGCGGGCGGCGCCGGTGACCTCTACGCCGCGCTGGCCCGGGACGCGTTCGCCGGTGACCGGGCGAAGGCCAAGGTGGCCCTGCTCGGGGCGATGTACGGGCAGACCGGCGGTGCTGCGGTGCCGGCCCTGGCGGTGCTGCGGAAGAACTATCCGACCGCGTTCGGCTACGTCGAGGCGGCGGCGCGCACCGGTGAGGCGGGTGGGCTGGTCCGGTCCTGGCTGGGGCGTACCTGCCCGCCCGGGTC
>NZ_RCVK01000119.1:0-7986 GCF_003667485.1 Micromonospora sp. BL1 | reverse complement strand
GTGATCGGTCATCGGACTTCCCGGGCAGACGGGTCGGGGGCGCACGATCTTGACACCCCGCCGAAGCTGGGCGGTATCCCCCGCAGGGCCGATCAGCGCCGTCTGGCAGGCTTGGCGGTCGTGAGCACAGACGGTCTGATCGTGGTCGACAAGCCCGGCGGCATGACGTCGCACGACGTCGTGGCCCGCATCCGGCGGCTGGCGCGTACCCGGCGCGTCGGCCACGGCGGCACGCTCGACCCGATGGCCACCGGCGTCCTGGTGATCGGCGTGGGCCGGGCGACCCGGCTGCTCACGTACGTGATCGGCGCCGGCAAGAGCTACGCCGCGACGATCCGGCTGGGACAGTCCACGGTCACCGACGACGCCGAGGGCGAGGTGGTCGCGACCACCCCGGCCGGCGCGGTCACCGACGACGGGGTACGCGCCGCGCTGGCCGCCCTCACCGGCGAGATCGACCAGGTGCCGAGCGCGGTCAGCGCCATCAAGATCGACGGACAGCGGGCGTACAAGCGGGTCCGCGACGGCGAGGCGGTCGAACTGCCCGCCCGGCGGGTCACCGTGTCACGGCTGGAGGTGCTGGCGATCCGCCGGGACGTCCCGGACGTGGTGGACGTGGACGTGGACGTGACCTGCTCGTCCGGGACGTACATCCGGGCCCTGGCCCGCGACGCGGGTGCCGCCCTGGGCGTCGGCGGTCACCTCACCGCGCTGCGCCGGACCGCTGTGGGCGGGTTCACGCTGGCCGAGGCGGCCACGCTCGACCAGCTCGAGGAGCGCGCGCCGGACGTGGTGAACCTGCCGCTGGACGCCGCCGCCGCGCGGTTCTTCCCGCGCCGGGACGCCACCGCCGACGAGACCCGGGTGCTGTCCCACGGCGGGCCGCTGGCGCCGGCCGGCATCACCGGGCCGTACGCGGTCTTCGACCCGGCGGGCGGACTGATCGCTATCGTCAGCGAGCGGGACGGTCGGGCCCGCGCGGAGATCGTGCTCGCCCCGGCCTGAACGGCGCGGGCGGACAGGGGAGGAACGGCATGCAGCGGTGGCGGGGGTACGAGGCGGCGCCCGGCGGCTGGGGACGCTCGGTGGTAACCATCGGCGTCTTCGACGGCGTGCACCGGGGGCACCAGGCCACCATCGGCCACGCCGTGGCGCGCGCCCGGGAGCTGGGCGTCAAGTCGGTGGTGGTGACGTTCGACCCGCACCCGGCCGAGGTGGTGCGCCCCGGCTCGCACCCGGCGGTGCTCACCGAGCCGGCGCGCAAGGCCGAGCTGATCGAGGCGCTCGGCGTGGACGTGCTCTGTGTGGTGCCGTTCACCGTCGAGTTCTCCCGGCTGCCACCCGAGGCGTTCGTGCACGACGTGCTGGTCGCGCACCTGCACGCCGCGCTGGTGGTGGTCGGCGACAACTTCCGCTTCGGGCACCGGGCCGCGGGTGACGTGCCGCTGCTGGAGCGGCTGGGCCGTACCTTCGGGTTCGCCGTCGAGGGCGCGCCGCTGGTCGCCGAGGCGGGGACCGTCTTCTCCTCCACGTACATCCGGTCCTGCGTCGACGCGGGCGACGTGGGCGCGGCGGCCGCGGCGCTGGGCCGCCCGCACCGCGTCGAGGGCGTGGTGGTCCGCGGGGACCAGCGCGGACGTGAGCTGGGTTACCCCACCGCGAACCTGCTGACCCACAGGTACGCGGCGGTGCCGGCCGACGGCGTCTACGCGGCCCGCCTGGTGCGCCGAGACGGCGAACCGCTGGCGGCGGCGGTGTCGATCGGCACCAACCCGACGTTCTCCGGCCGGGAGCGGCGGGTGGAGGCGTACGCGCTGGACTTCACCGGCGACCTGTACGGCGAGCGGCTGGCCCTGGACTTCGTGGCGCACCTGCGTGAGCAGCGGACATACGACGCGATCGAACCGCTGGTGGCCCAGATCGCCGAGGACGTGGAGCGCACCCGCCGGGCGGTGCTCTGACCCGCGCGGGGCGACCTTGACCGGCCGTCCGGCCCGGGTGCTGGTAGGCTGACGTAGACGTCGGCTGACCGACGGGGGCCTCGCGTGCCTGCACGACGCCGCGGGTGCGAGGAACCGGTCCGTTGCACCGGTCACCACGACCGCTCCGGACCTCATCGAATGACCCACGAAACAGGGAGAACATGGCGCTCGACCAGGAAGCCAAGGCCAAGATCCGCCAGGAGTACGCGACCGCCGAGGGCGACACCGGCTCGCCCGAGGTGCAGGTCGCGGTCCTGACCAAGCGGATCGCTGAGCTCACCGAGCACCTGAAGGTGCACAAGCACGACCACCACAGCCGCCGTGGGCTGCTGCTGCTGGTCGGCCGGCGCCGCCGGCTGCTCAACTACGTCCAGAAGAAGGACATCAACCGCTACCGGTCGCTCATCGAGCGGCTCGGCCTGCGCCGATGACCTGACGGGGGAGTGGCCGCCTGGCCGCTCCCCCGTTGCAGTACCACCGAAGAACCCGGCCGCGCGACACCCGAGAGGGAGCCGGTCAGCACCGGTCTCCGGTAGTGGCCCCCGGGAATCCCGGCACGATGCCGGCCACCCCGGGCGCTTCGATCGAAGACCGGCCGCCTGAGCAGTTCCCGTGTCGTCGGCCGACGACGCGAAGGAGCACCACAGCACATGACCGAGACCAACCTCGGCACCGAATCCCGTACCGCGGTGATCGACAACGGGGCCTTCGGCACCCGCGAGATCACCTTCTCCACCGGCCGCCTGGCCCGCCAGGCCGCCGGCTCCGTCGTCGCCCAGCTCGGCGAGACGGTCGTCCTCTCCGCCACCACCGCCGGCAAGCAGCCGCGCGAGTCGTTCGACTTCTTCCCGCTGACGGTGGACGTCGAGGAGCGGATGTACGCCGCGGGCCGGATCCCCGGCTCGTTCTTCCGCCGCGAGGGCCGGCCCAGCGAGGACGCGATCCTCACCTGCCGGCTGATCGACCGGCCGCTGCGCCCGTCGTTCGTCAAGGGCCTGCGCAACGAGGTCCAGGTCGTCGAGACCGTCCTGGCGCTCGACCCGCAGCACCCGTACGACGTGGTGGCGATCAACGCCGCGTCGATGTCGACCAAGCTCTCCGGCCTGCCGTTCTCCGGCCCGATCGGCGCGACCCGGGTCGCGAACGTCGACGGCCAGTGGGTCGCCTTCCCGACCCTGGAGGAGCTGGAGCGGGCCACCTTCGACATGGTCGTGGCCGGCCGCACCCTGGCGGACGGCGAGGTCGCGATCATGATGGTCGAGGCCGAGGCCACCCCGAACGCGGTGGCCCTGATCTCGGGCGGCGCCACCGCGCCGACCGAGGAGATCGTGGCCAGCGGCCTGGAGGCCGCCAAGCCGGCCATCCGCGAGCTGTGCCGGGCGCAGAGCGAGCTGGCCGAGGTGGCCGCCAAGCCGGTCGCCGAGTTCCCGATCTTCCTGGACTACCAGGACGACGTGTACGACGCGGTGGCCGACGTGGCCCGCGCCGACGTCGCCGAGGCGCTGAAGATCGCCGGCAAGGCCGACCGCGAGGAGGCCCTGGACCGGATCAAGGCCAAGGTCGCCGAGGAGCTGACCGGCCGCTTCGAGGGCCGCGAGAAGGAGCTCTCCGCCGCGTTCCGTTCGCTGACCAAGTCCGAGGTCCGCAACCGGGTGCTGCGCGAGCAGGTCCGCATCGACGGCCGCGGCCCGCGTGACATCCGTCCGCTGACCGCCGAGGTCGGCGTGCTGCCGCGGGTGCACGGCTCGGCGCTGTTCGAGCGCGGCGAGACCCAGATCCTGGGCGTCACCACGCTGAACATGCTGCGCATGGAGCAGATGGTGGACACTCTGTCCCCGGAGAACCGCAAGCGCTACATGCACAACTACAACTTCCCGCCGTACTCGACCGGTGAGACCGGCCGGGTGGGCTCGCCGAAGCGGCGCGAGATCGGCCACGGCGCGCTCGCCGAGCGGGCGCTGATCCCGGTGCTGCCCTCGCGCGAGGAGTTCCCGTACGCCATCCGGCAGGTCTCCGAGGCGCTCGGCTCCAACGGCTCCACCTCGATGGGTTCGGTCTGCGCCTCGACGCTGGGCCTGCTCTCGGCCGGTGTGCCGCTGAAGGCGCCGGTCGCCGGCATCGCCATGGGCCTCATCTCCGACGAGGTCGACGGCAAGACCCAGTACGTGACGCTGACCGACATCCTCGGCGCCGAGGACGCGTTCGGCGACATGGACTTCAAGGTCGCCGGCACCCGTGACTTCGTCACCGCGCTCCAGCTCGACACCAAGCTGGACGGCATCCCGTCGGACGTGCTGGCGGCCGCGCTCCAGCAGGCGCACGAGGCCCGGCAGACCATCCTCGACGTGATGCAGCGGGCCATCGAGGCGCCGGCCGAGATGTCGGACTACGCGCCGCGGGTCACCACCGTCAAGATCCCGGTCGACAAGATCGGCATGGTGATCGGCCCGAAGGGCCAGACCATCAACGCGATCCAGGACGAGACCGGCGCCGAGATCTCCATCGAGGACGACGGCACGATCTACGTCGGCGCGACCAACGGGCCGGCGGCCCAGGCCGCTGTGGACCGGATCAACGGGATCGCCAACCCGACGCTGCCCAAGGTCGGGGAGCGGTTCCTCGGCACCGTGGTGAAGACCGCCGCGTTCGGCGCCTTCATCTCGCTGCTGCCGGGCCGCGACGGCCTGCTGCACATCTCCAAGGTGGGCGACGGCAAGCGGGTCGAGAAGGTCGAGGACTTCCTCAACGTCGGCGACAAGGTCGAGGTGGAGATCGCGGACATCGACGCCCGCGGCAAGATCTACCTGGACAAGATCCGTCCGGAGGGCGCCGAGGCGCCGGCCGCCGGTGAGGCCGCCGGTGGCGAGCGTCCGTCGGGCGGCCGGGACCGCGGCGGCGACCGCGGCCCGCGTGACCGGGGCGACCGTGAGCGCCGCTCCGAGGGTGGCGAGCGCCGCTCCGAGGGTGGCGAGGGCGGCGGCGAGTCCCGTCCGCGCCGCCGGACCCGGCACAGCTGATCCACCGACCGGCCCGGGTGACGTCCGCGTCACCCGGGCCGGCCCACGGCTCCAGGTCGCCTGCGCGAACTGGAGCCGTCGTACGTCCCGCCGTTCCTCGTCATCCGGAGAGCAGGTTCTCGTGAGTTCGTCAGTCGCCTCGACGGGACGGGGGGTGGCGTCGACCGGTTCGGCGGCCCGCGCGGTCACCCGGACGCTCAGCGACGACCCGCTCGGCGGCACCGTCCGCCGTACCGTGCTGCCCAGCGGGCTGCGGGTGCTCACCGAGGCGATCCCGGCGATGCGCAGCGTGTCGTTCGGCATCTGGGTGGCGGTCGGCTCGCGCGACGAGACCGGCTCGCAGGCCGGCGCCGCGCACTTCCTGGAGCACCTGCTGTTCAAGGGCACCAACAAGCGCAGCGCGCTGGAGATCTCGGCCCAGATCGAGGCCGTGGGCGGCGAGACCAACGCCTTCACCACGAAGGAATACACCTGCTACTACGCGCGGGTGCTGGACGAGGACCTGCCGCTCGCCATCGACGTCATGTGCGACCTGGTCGCCGACTCGGTGCTGGCCGCCGCCGACGTGGAGACCGAACGCGGCGTCATCCTCGAAGAGATCGCCATGCACGACGACGAGCCCGGCGACGAGGTGCACGACCTGTTCGCCCGCGCCGTCTACGGCGACCACCCGCTGGGCCGGCTCATCTCCGGCACGGAGGAGACGGTCACGCCGATGACCCGGCGGCAGATCCAGGGCTTCTACCGCCGCCGCTACACGGCCCCGCAGATCGTGATCGCCGCCGCCGGCAACCTCGATCACGCCGCCGTGGTCAAGCTGGTCCGGCAGGCGCTGCGCGGCACCCCGCTGGACACCGACCCGGCGTCGCCTGCGCCGCACCGCCGGGCCACCCCGACGGTACGCACCAAGCCGGCCACCACGCTGGTCGAGCCGAAGGAGACCGAGCAGGCGCACGTCATCCTCGGCTGCCCGGGGATCGACCGCACCGACGACCGGCGGTTCGCCCTCGGCGTGCTGAACAACGTGCTCGGCGGCGGCATGTCCAGCCGGCTGTTCCAGGAGATCCGGGAGCAGCGCGGCCTGGCGTACTCGGTCTACTCCTACGCCAGCCAGTACGCCGACAGCGGCGTCTTCGCCGTCTACGCCGGCTGCGCGCCGGGCAAGGTGGACGAGGTTCTGGACCTGACCCGCGCGGAGCTGGCGCGGGTCGCCACCGAGGGGATCACCGAGGCGGAGCTGGCCCGGGGCAAGGGGATGAGCAAGGGCTCGTTCGTGCTGGGGCTGGAGGACACCGGCTCGCGGATGAGCCGCCTCGCCAAGGGCGAGCTGCTCTACGGCAACCTGATGCCGGTGGACGACCTGCTGGCCCGGGTGGACGCGGTGACGCTCGCGGACGTGAACGCGCTCGCCGCCGAGCTGCTCGGCCGGCCGATGTCGCTGGCCGTGGTCGGCCCGTTCGACGAGGGCAGTTTCACCGTCGGCCGCTGAGCGGCGCCCCGGTCCGCCGGATGCTGGGCGGCGGTGCGGTCCGCCGGACCGCGCCGCGCGGGCTGGGATAGGTTGTGGCCCGTGACTGAGCAGCAGAACGCGGCGGCCCGGGTCGGTGTGCTGGGCGCCCGGGGCCGGATGGGCATGGAGGTCTGCAAGGCGGTCGACTCCGCCGCCGACCTGGAGCTGGTCGCGGCCGTCGACCAGGGCGACGACCTGGACGCGGTGGCGCAGGCGGGCGCCGGGGTGGTCGTCGACTTCACCACCCCCGACGCGGTCATGGACAACCTGCGCTGGTGCGTCGAGCACGGCGTGCACGCGGTGGTCGGCACCACCGGCTTCACCGAGCAGCGGCTCGCCGAGGTGCGGGGCTGGCTCGCCGACCGGCCCGGCGTGGGCGTGGTGATCGCCCCCAACTTCGGCATCGGCGCGGTGCTGATGATGCAGTTCGCGGCGCGCGCCGCCCGCTACTTCGAGTCGGTCGAGATCGTCGAGCAGCACCACCCGCGCAAGCTGGACGCGCCGAGCGGCACCGCCACCCACACCGCCCGGCTGATCGCCGCCGCCCGCGCCGACGCCGGCCTGGGGCCCGCGCCGGACGCCACCCGCGACGAGGTGCCCGGCGCCCGCGGCGCCGACATCGACGGGGTACGCGTGCACGCGATACGCGCCACCGGCCTGGTCGCCCACCAGGAGGTGCTGTTCGGCACCACCGGTGAGACGCTCACCATCCGGCACGACTCGTACGACCGGGTGTCGTTCATGCCCGGCGTGCTGCTCGCGGTCCGGGAGGTGGGTCGCCGGCCCGGTCTCACCGTCGGCCTGGACGCCCTGCTCGACTGACCCGTGCTCCGGCCTGCTGCCGGAAACCGTTTTGCCTGGTCGGCGGTGCAGTCCTAGGCTTCTTTCATGATCGATTCCGGACATTCCGACCGCGCCGGCCGCCGGGTGACGCTGCGCCCGGTGGACGACGACAACTGGCGGGCGGTGGCGGACGTCGCCCCGCACGACGACCAGCGTGCCTTCGTGGCCGCGCTGGCCGCCCGCTACCTGCTTCTCACCGAACGCTCGGACGTCTGGAACTCGCTGGCGGTCTACGCCGACGAGACGGTCGTCGGGCACGTGATGTGGGGCGTGGACGACGACGGGTCGCGCTGGATCGGCGGCATGGTGATCGACGCTGCCGAGCAGGGCCGGGGCCTGGGCCGCGCGACGGTGCGGACGCTCGCGGACTGGCTGGTCGAGGCGGGCGAGCCGATCCGCCTGAGCTACCACCCGGACAACAAGCCCGCCGCCGCCCTCTACACGTCCCTGGGTTTCCACCCCACAGGCGCCCTTGAGGACGACGAACTGGTAGCCGAACTCCACCCCCCAGCCTGACCGCTCTCTCTCCCCCGGCTAACCGCGAAGCCCGCGAACTGAGCCCGGCGATCATGAAGTTGGCGGCAGTTAAGGAGATCGAAAAGGCCGTCAACTTCATGATCGACGGGGTGAAGGG
>NZ_RCVK01000227.1:0-55329 GCF_003667485.1 Micromonospora sp. BL1 | reverse complement strand
GGGCGGGTGGGCCGGGGGTCCGCTCTCCTCGTCGGCCACCCGGGAGAACGCGCTGCGCACCATGTGGAAGCTGGAGGCGCTGCGGCGCAGCCTCGGCGACAAGCCGCTCTACGTGACCAGCGGGTTCCGCAGCATCGCCTGCAACCGGCAGGTCGGCGGCGCCGCGGACAGCCAGCACCTCTACGGCAACGCGGCCGATCTGATCGCCAAGCACCGCAGCCTCTGCGACATCGCCCGATCCGCTCGTGACCAGGGCTTCAGCGGCATCTACGGGCCCGGCTACCCGGACCACGACGACCACACGCACGTGGACTCGCGGCGGGAGAACAACCGGGACAAGGCGCCGAACACCAGGGACTGGTCCGCCCCGGACTGCGGCGTCAAGTGACACGGTGACGGCGGCCCGGCACGGGGGTGGGGGCTCCCCGGCCGGGCCGCCGCCGGCATGCTCCGGCACGACCGACGCCGCTCCGCGACGGGGCGTCGACGCGACCGGAACCGGGCGCCGGGCGTCAGCTCACCCGGGCCGGCGGGCCCGGGGGCGGTCGGCCCGGAACCGGGCGGCGGGAGTCAGCTCGCCCGGGGCCAGCGGGGCCGGGCGGCGGGAGCCGGCCGCCCGGCGACAGGGCGCAGACCGGGCCGCACCGGCGGCGTCGCGACCCGCGGGACCGGACCGCGCGCCGCCTGGGCCGCGGCGGCGGGACGGGCGGCCTGACCCGGCACCGCCCGGGCCGGCTGTCCCGGCACCGGGCGTCCGGCCGGACCGGGTACGCCGGGACGGGCGACCTGACCGGGTACGCCCGGCCGACCCGCCGGACCGGCCGGACGGGCGACCTGACCGGCGGCCGGACGGGCGCCGGACGGGCCGGTCAGCACGAACGGGAAGGGCACGTGCACGAACGGGTTGCCGTGCCGGATCAGCGCGTCGATCTGACGGTCGTTGAGACCGTGTGTCTCCAGCACCCGCCGGCCCCAGCGATGCAACCGGCAGGGGAACGACGACCCGTCGTTGCGGCACTTCGGCCCCGCGGGCCACTCCTCGGCGGCGTGCACCACCACCGCCCGGACCGCGAGGCGGACGTCCTCGGGGGTCAACGGCGCCGGTACCGGCACCTCGCCCAGGATCTGGTCGATGGGGTCCGTCGACTGCTCACCAACTCGCACGGCAGGCCTCCCGCAGCTCGGCAGCGGTACGGCGGAACGGCCGCACCACATCCTCGACCACTGGTACGGCCGGAGAACGGCAGCAGTTCAATCCCGTGCGGCGAGTCAGACCAGGCCGGCGTCCTGGACCAGCAGGGCCACCTGCACGCGGTTGTTCAGATCGAGCTTCGTCAGCAGCCGCGACACGTACGCCTTCACGGTCGCCACGCTCATGAACAGCTCGGCGGAGATCTCCGCGTTGGTCCGGCCCCGGCCGAGCAGCACCGCGACCTCCCGTTCCCGTTCGGAGAGCCCGTCGAGCAGCCGTACCGCCCGTTCCCGCTTCGGGTCCGCGCCGGGCACCGGCGCGGTGCCGGTGACGTGCGCGATGAGCTTGCGGGTCACCGCCGGGGACAGCGTCGCCTCCCCCGCCGCGACCCGGCGTACCGCGGCCACGATCTCGGCCGGCGGGGTGTCCTTGAGCAGGAATCCGCTCGCCCCGGCGCGCAGCGCCCGCAGCACCTGCTCGTCGGCGTCGAAGGTGGTGAGCACCAGCACCTCGGGCGGTTCGGCTGTGGCACGCAGCGCCTCGGTGGCGGCCAGCCCGTCGACGCGGGGCATGCGGATGTCCATCAGCACCACGTCCGGGGCGTGTGCGGCGACCGCCGCCGGCACCTCGGCACCGTCGGCGGCCTCGCCGACCACAGCCAGGTCGGGTACGCCGCCGAGGATCATCGACAGCGCGCCGCGGACCAGCGGGTCGTCGTCGACGATGAGCACCCGCACCGGCGCGCTCACTGAGCCGCCGCCCAGGGCAGCCAGGCGGTCAGCCGGAACGCGCCGTCGGCGTCCCGCCCGTGTTCGAGGCGGCCACCGGCGAGCGTGACCCGCTCCGCGATCCCGACCAGCCCGGTGCCGGTGCCCGGGATAGCGGTCGCGGGCGCACCGACGGGCCACGGGTTGACGATCTCCACCGCCAGCCCTTCCCCCGGGCCGCCGGCGAGCCGGACCGTCACCACCGCGCCCGGTGCGTGCTTGCGGGCGTTGGTCAGCCCCTCCTGCACGATCCGGTACGCGCTGCGCCCGATCGCCGCGGGCACCGCCTCCGGCTCGGCCACCTCGTCGACCACGCCGACCCGTACCCCGGCGTCGCGGCTCTCGGCGACGAGCGCGGGCACGTCGGCGAGGGTGGGCTGCGGCCGTTCCGGCGTGGCCTCGGAGCCGACCTCGGCCCGCAGCACGCCGATCACCTCGCGCAGGTCCTGGAGCGCGGCGTGCGCGCTGGCCCGGATCACCCCGGCCGCCCGCGCCACCTCCTCCGGCGGCGCGTCCGGCCGGAACTCCAGCGCGCCCGCGTGCAGGCTGAGCAGGGAGATCCGGTGCGCGAGCACGTCGTGCATCTCGCGGGCGATCCGGCCGCGTTCGAGCTGCCGGGCCTGGTCGAGCCGGAGTTGCTGCTCGGCCTCGGCCCGCTCGGCGCGGTCGCGCAGCGACAGCACCAGCTGGCGGCGGGCCCTGACGAACAGCGCCCAGGCCACCACCGCGCCGATGAACAACGCGGTCCAGATCACCGAACCCCAGAACGGCATCGTCGGGTCGGGCCGGACGGCGAGGTAGACCGGCAGGCTCAGCACGTTCCACGCCGCCAGGGCCAGACCCACCGGCAGCGGCCGGTGCACGAGCACGGTGAACGTGATGACGAGCAACGCGACGCCGGAGGTGACCGAGAAGAACACGAGCGGCGCGGTGGCCACCGCCAGCCCGACCGGCCAGCGCCGGCGCAGCCAGAGCGCGCCGCTGACGAGCAGGCCGATGAGCAGGTCGGCCTCCTCCAGCCAGGCCGGACCGGCGTTGAGCCCGAACTCCGGGGTGGCGCTGGTGACGTCGGCGTGCGTGATCAGCACCCAGAGCAGTGAGGCCACGAACAGCACGCCGTCCACGAACCAGTCCCGGGGCGTCCGCCGGGCGGCCCGGGCGGGCACCAGGGAACCCGGCAGGAGCCAGGGATGGTCGGGTACGGCGGCGCTGGTCACCCGTCCATGCTAGGAAGCCGTCCGGACCGGCTACCAGCTACCAAAGTCGACGCCTGCGGTGAACGGAGGTCGACGGTGACGCCGACCGCCGGCCGCAGCGCGTGACCGGGTGACCCCGGCAGGCTCGACGGCATGATCGAAGTCGACCAGCTCACCAAGCGGTACGGCCCGCACACCGCCGTCGAGGACGTCACGTTCCGGTGCGAACCGGGTTCGGTGACCGGTTTCCTCGGGCCGAACGGCGCCGGGAAGTCCACCACGATGCGGATGATCTGCGGGATGACACCGCCCACCTCGGGTGGCGCGACGGTCGGCGGCCGCCCGTACCGGCAGCTGCCCAACCCGGGGCGGGAGATCGGCGTGCTGCTCGACGCCTCGGCGCAGCACACCGGGCGGACCGGACGGGAGACGCTCACGCTCGCCGCCCGCACCATGGGCGTCGACCGGGGGCGGGTGGCGGCGGCACTCGACCAGGTCGGACTGAACGACACCGCGGCCCGGCGCCGCGTCGGCGCGTACTCCCTGGGCATGCGGCAGCGGCTCGGCCTGGCGCTGGCGCTGCTGGGCGACCCCCGGGTCCTGATCCTGGACGAGCCGGCCAACGGCCTCGACCCGGAGGGGATCTTCTGGATGCGCGGCCTGCTGCGCGACTTCGCCGACCGGGGCGGCACGGTGCTGCTCTCCTCGCACCTGCTGCGCGAGGTGGAGGCGGTGGCCGACCGGCTGGTGGTGATCGGCGGCGGCCGGGTGGTCGCCCAGGGCGGCAAGGACGAGCTGCTCGCGGGTGCCGGCACGCTCGTCCGCGCCCGCGACGCGCACGCCCTGCGCCTGACGCTGGAACGGGCCGCGCTGCCGGCCACCGCCGGCACCGACGGCGGCTTCGTCGTCCGGGCCGAGCCGGGCGAGGTCGGCCAGGCCGCGGCGGACGCCGGACTGGTCCTCACCGAGCTGCGCCCGGCCGGCAGCGGCGGCCTGGAGCAGCTCTTCCTCACCCTCACCGCCGGCGCGTCGACCAAGGAGGCCGTCCGATGACCACCGCCACCCGCAACCCTGCACCACCGCGACCCGAGGTCGCCGTCGCCGGACCGACGCTGGCCCGGCTGACCGCCGTGGAGCTGCGCAAGCTCGCCGACACCCGGGCCGGACGCTGGTTGCTGATCGCGATCGGCCTGATCGCGGCCGTGATCGTGGTGGTGCAGCTGTTCGTCCTCGACGCGCCGGACCAGACGTTCACCGCGTTCTTCACGCCGTCGCTGCTGCCGGTCGGGCTGCTCCTGCCGGTGCTCGGCATCCTCTCCATCACCGGCGAGTGGTCGCAGCGCAGCGCGCTCACCACGTTCGCGCTGGTGCCCCGCCGGGAGCGGGTGATCGTCGCCAAACTCGCCGCGGTGGTGCTCGCCGCGCTCGCCTCGGTGCTCGTCAGCCTGGCGGTCGCCGCCGTCGGCACGCTCGCCGCCGGCGCCACCGGCGGGGCGGGAGCCTGGACGTTCGACTGGCAACTGCTGCCGCACGCGGCCGTGTTCCAGGTGGTGAACGTGCTGATGGGTGCCGGTTTCGGTCTGCTGCTGCTGAACACGCCGCTGGCGATCGTCACCTACCTGCTGCTGCCCACCGTGTGGAGCCTCCTGTCCGCGATGATCTCCGCGCTGCGGGAGCCGGCCCGCTGGCTGGACACCTCGCTCACCATGGAGCCGCTGCTCGGCGCCGAGATGACCGGCGGGCAGTGGGGTCGGCTCGGCGTATCGCTGGCCGTCTGGGTGCTCCTGCCGCTGGCCGCCGGCCTGGTCCGCACCATGCGCCGGGAGGTGTCCTGACCGTGGCCGCCTGGCAACCCGGGGAGGACGTCGTCGTCGACGGCGGACGCGGCGAGCTGGTGCTGTTCTGGGCGGGATTCCCGCTGTTCGGGGCGGGACTGGCAGCCGGGCTGACCGCGCTGTCCGGCTGGATCGCCGGGCTGGCCTGGTTCCCGTTCCAGGGCCTGTTCGAGCTGCTCGCCCGGTGGCCGGACGAGCGTTCGTACCCGATCGGGATCGGGGTGGGCGTGCTCGGCGGCCTGATCCTGGCGGTGGTGGCGGTCCGCGAGCGGCTGACCGTCACGGTCGGCCACCGGTCGGTACGGCTGCACCGCGACGGGCACGGCCGTGACCTCGCCCGCGCCGACGTGGCCGGGGTGTTCGTCGACGGCAGGGCACTGGTGCTGCTGGACACCGCCGGCGGCGAGCTGGCCCGGGAGAAGTCCGACCTGGACGCCGAGCGATTGCGCGCGGCGTTCACCCGGCAGGGCTGGCCGTGGACCGGCCAGGACCCGCACCGGGACGCGTACCGGCGCTGGGTGGAAGGGCTGCCCGGCCTGCCGCCCGGCGCGGACGCCCTGCTGCGCGCCCGGCAGCGGGCGCTCGACGGCGGCCACGACGCCGAGACCCGGGAGCTGCACGGGGAGCTGGCCCGGCTCGGCGTCGTGGTCCGCGACGAGGGCAAACGGCAGTACTGGCGGCTGGTCGCCGGTCCGCCGCCGGGGTGATCGCTGCCGTCGCGCTGCGATCTTCGCGCCGAGGATTTACGTTCGTCCATGGCGGGGTCGCGGCTCGTCGGACGCGGTGGCCCCGGGGCGGTACGACGCGGGCGACGGGGAGGGGCCGGCATGGCGGTGGGACAGGGCATCTTCCGGCGCAAGCCGGTCGAGCAGATCGCCGACGAGACCGACGAGGGCCTCTCCCGTGAACTGGGGTTGTGGCAGCTCACCGCGATCGGGGTCGGCGGCATCATCGGCGCGGGCATCTTCGCGCTGGCCGGGGCGGTGGCGAACGAGACCGCCGGCCCGGCCGTGCTGGTGTCGTTCCTGATCGCCGGTCTGGCCAGCGCCGCCGCCGCACTGTCGTACGCGGAGTTCGCCGGCATGATCCCCAAGGCCGGGTCGGCCTACACCTACGGGTACGCGGTGCTGGGCGAGGCGGTCGGCTGGTTCATCGGCTGGGACCTGCTGCTGGAGTACACGGCGATCGTCGCCGTCGTGGCCATCGGCATCTCCGGCTACTTCGGCTTCCTCGTCAACGAGCTGGGCGCGGACCTGCCGGCGTGGATGCTCGGCGCGCCCGGCACCGGCGACGGGCACCGGGTGGACCTGTTCGCGGTGGTGCTCTGCCTGCTCATCGCGTTCCTGCTGACCCGGGGCATCAGGGCCGCCGCGCGGTTCGAGACGTTCGTGGTGGGCCTCAAGGTCGCCGTCGTGCTGCTGGTGATCGTGGTCGGCTTCTTCCACGTGAAGACCGCCAACTACTCGCCGTTCTTCCCGTTCGGCGTCGGCGGCGCGATCACCGGCGCGGCCACCGTCTTCTTCGCGGTCTTCGGGTACGACGCGATGAGCACCGCCGCGGAGGAGTCACGGGACGCCCGCCGGCACATGCCCAAGGCGATCATCTGGTCGCTGGTCGTCTCGATGGTGCTGTACGTGCTGGCCACGCTGGTGCTCACCGGCATGCAGAACTACCGGGACATCGACCCGGAGAGCGGCTTCTCCTCCGCGTTCGCCTCGGTCGGGCTCTCCGGGCTGGCCAGTGTGATCGCGGTCGGGGCGATCATCGGCATCCTCACCGTGATGTTCACGTTCATGCTCGGCGTGACCCGGGTGTGGTTCTCGATGAGCCGGGACGGGCTGCTGCCCGGCTGGTTCGCCAAGGTCCACCCGGTCCGCCGGGTACCGACCCGGGTCACCTGGATCGTCGGCGTCGGCTCGGCGCTGATCGCCGGTTTCCTGCCGATCCGGCAGGCCGCCGAGCTGACGAACATCGGCATCCTGCTGGCGTTCGTGGTGGTGTGCGTGGCGGTGATCGTGCTGCGCTACCGCCGCCCGGACGCCCCGCGGACGTTCCGGCTCCCCGGCATGCCCGTGGTCCCGGCGCTCGGCGTGATCTTCTCGATCTGGCTGATCACGTTCCTCGACCCGGTGACGTGGCTGCGGTTCGGCGCCTGGTTCCTGCTCGGCGCGGTCGTCTACGCGCTGTACGGCTACCGCCGTTCGGCGCTGGCCCGGCGCGAGCAGGACACCGCCGACCGGACGCGGTGACCGCCGCGCCGCCTCAGACGAGCAGTCGCAGGCCGATCGGGTCCACGTCGCGTGTGGTGTTGCCGAGCACCACCACACCTCGGTCGGCGGCCCGGTCGAAGCCCAGGAAGGCCCGGAAGCCACTGGTGCCCCCGTTGTGCCAGACGATCTCCCGGTCGCCGTACCGGCTGGTGAACCAGCCGTACCCGACGCGGCGGTCCTTCCCGGCGTCGAAGCGGGGCGTGGCGGCGTCGGCGCCGGGGGCGGTGCCGGCGAGCATCGCGGCGGTGAGCCGGGCCAGATCCTCGGCCGTGGACCAGATTCCGATGCCGGCCGGGGCGTAGCCCGCGCCCAGCCAGGGGTCGGCGGCCCGGCCGGCGGCGGTGGCGCCCTCGGCCCGCCCGCCCGGCAGGTGCCCGGCCTCGGTGGCGGCCAGCGTGGCGTTCATCTCCAGTGGACGCAGCACGTCCCGGCGCAGCAGTTCCGGATAGCCGACGCCGGCCCGGGCCGCCAGCGCCTGGCCGAGCAGCGCCGCGCCGAAGTTCGAGTAGGAGACGGTGCCGCGGTCTCCGCCCGGCTCGGTGTTCGCGGCGACGGCGACGATCCGGTCCACGTCGTAGCCGGCGTACGGATTTCCGGCCGTGGACGCCGCCCACCAGGTGCGGACCATCGCGCCCGCGGAGTCGAGCGCCAGCCGGGGCAACCCGGCCCGGTGACTGGCCAGTTCGGCGAGCGTGACCTCACCGGCCGGACCGGTCACGCCGGGCAGGACGGCGGCCAGCCGGTCGCCGGGGTCGACGACGTCGGCAGCCACCTGCCGGGCCAGGAGCATTCCGGTGAGCGGCTTGACGAGCGAGCCGATCTCGAACGGTGTGCCCGGTTCGACGGCCGGCCCGCCGCGGGCCCGGTCGCCCTCGATCACCGCCACCGCGAGGCCGCGCAGTCCTTCGGGGTCGTCCACGGCGGCGCGGACGGTCGCGGCCAGGTCCGCGTCGCCGGTCCGCTGCTGGCCCAGGCGGGGCGGCCGGGGCTTCCGGACCGCCGCCACGGCCGAGGCGGCGAGGCCGGCGGCGACGGCGAGAACGATCGGGGTACGCATGGCGCTGCCTTCCGTCGAAGTGGCCGGCCGGGTCAGCGGCGGGCGGCGGTGAGGATGGCCAGCAGCGGCACCGCCCGCTCGGGCGGTATGTCGTAGCGCCCGCGGGCGCCGCTGCGCAGCCAGCCGGCGGCGGCGAGTTGGCGCAGGTGGTGATGGAGCTGGCCGGTGGTGCCGATCCCGTCGAGGCCGGCCAGTTCGGCGGTGCCGTGCCGCCCGCCGAGGATCTCGCGCAGCAGCCGGAGTCGCACCGGATGCGCCAGCGCGGTGAGCGTGCCGGCCAGTGCCGGCCAGTCGTCGTCGAGCAGGTCGTCGACTGTGGCGCCGTACTGCCAGTCGTAGTTCCGGTCCCCGGTGCGGACGGTGCCGGTGTAGAGCACCGCACCGGCGCCGCCGGCGGGAATTCGCTGCTTCAGGCCGCCGAGTGCCCAGAGGGCGTCGGTCGGCGCGGCCTCGCCGGCCGGCGTGCCGGCTCCGGCGTCCCGCTCGCCGGCCAGCCGGGCCACCTGCGCCTCCAGGGCCGCGAGCCGTTCCTCCACGCTTGCCACGGCAGCGATAGTACGGAAGTACGTACTTACGTGCAAGCGAACAAGCGCGCGGAGCCGCTGATGCCGCTGCTTCTGCTGGCGCGTTTCCGGTATCAGAACGAACTGTTCGGGCATGTTCTCCGTACACAGGTGTGGTTCGTGACGTCTACCTCGGAGGCATGGTGTCCGCACTTCGAACTGATCCATTCGCGGGGGCGATTCTCCAGGTCGGCGTACTCGCGGCCCTGGCCGGCACGGTCGGCCTGAGCGCGTACGGCTGGCTGGCCGGTCTGCTCTTCGGGGTGGTGACGGTCGCGGCGCTCGGATACGGGCTGCGCCGTTCGGGCGCGGACCGGCTCGGGCCGGCGGACTGGGTGACGCTCACCCGGGCGACGCTCACCGGCGGTGTGGCCGCGTTGACTGTCGACTCGTTCCGCGAGCCGATCGTGGTGCCGGTCCTGGTCGCGCTGAGCGCCGTGGCGCTGTCGCTCGACTGGGTCGACGGGCAGGTGGCCCGCCGTACCGGCACGGTGAGCGCGCTGGGCGCCCGGTTCGACATGGAGGTCGACTCCTTCCTCGTCCTGGTCCTCTGCGGGTACGTCGCCGACCAGGTGGGCGCCTGGGTACTGGTGATCGGCGCGATGCGGTACGCCTTCGTCGCCGCCGGCTGGGCGCTGCCGTGGATGCGCGGGTCGCTGCCGCCGCGCTACTGGCGCAAGGTGGTCGCCGCCACGCAGGGCATCGCGCTGGCGGTGGTGGCGGCGGGCGTCCTGCCCCGGCCGCTCGCCGTCGCGGTGCTTCTCGGCGCGCTCGCGCTGCTGGTCGAGTCGTTCGGCCGTGACGTCGGCTGGCTGTGGCGGCACCGCGTACGCCCGGCGCCGCGCGCGCTCCCGGCCGCGCCGGTCTCCCCCGCCCCGGCGGGTCACCGGCCCGAGTGGACGCCGGGCGTGCGGATCGCGCGCCAGCCCGCCGAGGTCGGCGGTCGGCACCGGTGACCGACCTGCCCCGCCCGGCGGACGGCGACGACGCCCCGGACGCCACCACGACCGACGACAACGAGACCCGCACCACGACCGGCGACGCGCCGGTGCCGGCGAGGCGGCGCACCCGGCGGGTGCTCGCCGCTACGGTCACCGCGCTGGCCGCCGCGCTCGTGCTGGTGGCGCTCGTCGCGCCGAGCGACGTCAACGAGTTCAGCCCGGGCGCGTTCCTGCGCATCCCGGTGGAAGGGCTGATCGCCGTCGCCCTGCTGCTGGTCCTGCCGGCACGTCCGCGCCGGGTCGTGGCCACGGTTCTCGGCGCGTTGCTCGGCCTGGTCCTCGTCCTCAAGGTCACCGACCTCGGGTTCTCGCTGGTCCTGGACCGCCCCTTCGACCTGATCGCCGACTGGACGTTCCTCGGCGCGGGCGCGGAGTTCCTGTCCGAGTCGTACGGTCGCGCCGCCGAGGTGGGCGCGGTGGCGCTGGCAGTGGTCGCGGTCCTCGCCGTACCGCTGCTGGTGACGCTGTCGGTGCGGCGGCTGACCCGGGTCGTGGCCGGCCACCGGGTGGTGACCGCGCGCGCGACCACCGCGTTCGCCGCCGCCTGGGTGGTCTGCGCCGTGCTCGGCGCGCAGATCGTGCCGGGCGTCCCGGTCGCCGCCGACACGGTGGCGGCCGGTCTCCACGACCGGGCCCGGCAGGTACGGGCGGGCCTCAACGACCAGGAGACGCTGAACACGCAGCTCGCCGGCGACCCGTTCCAGAACGTGCCGGGCGAGCAGTTGCTGACCGCGTTGCGCGGCAAGGACGTCCTGTTCACGTTCGTGGAGAGCTACGGCCGGGTCGCGCTGGAGGACCCGGACCTCGCGCCGGAGGTGGACGCCGTCCTGGACGAGGGCACCCGGCAGTTGCGCGCGGCCGGGTACGGCAGCCGCAGCGCGTTCCTCACCTCGTCCACCACCGGCGGCGGGAGCTGGCTCGCGCACGCCACGCTGATGAGCGGCATCCGGGCGGACAACCAGCTGCGCTACACCAACCTGGTCCGCAGCGACCACCTGACCCTCAACGGCGCGTTCAAGCGCGCCGGATGGCGGACCACGCTGGTCATGCCGGCGCTCACCCGCGCCTGGCCGGAGGCCGACTTCTTCTCCCCGGACCAGGTGTACGGCATGAAGGAACTCGGCTACCGGGGGCCGCTGTTCAGCTTCTCCTCACCGCCGGACCAGTACACGCTGTCGACGTTCCAGCGCCGCGAGCGCGGACCCGGGCACGCCCCGGTGATGGCCGAGATCCCGTTGCTGTCCAGCCACGTGCCGTGGACGCCGGTACCGCCGCTCGTCGACTGGGACGACGTCGGCGACGGCTCGGTGTACAAGGGGACCGCACGCGCCGACCGCTCGGCGGAGGGCACCCGGGAGGCGTACCGGCGCGCGGTTGTCTACTCGCTGCGCACGCTCATCTCCTACGTCCAGCGGTACGGCGACGAGAACCTGGTGCTCGTGTTCCTCGGCGACCACCAGCCGGCCCGGGCGGTCACCGGCGAGGGCGCCGGCAAGGACGTGCCGATCACCGTCGTCGCGAAGGACCCGGCCGTGCTCGACCGGATCGCCGGGTGGGGGTGGCAGGACGGCCTCAACCCCGGCCCGCAGGCCCCGGTCTGGCCGATGGAGTCGTTCCGCGACCGGTTCCTGAACGCGTTCGGACCGAAGTCCACCACTCACAGTTAGGGATGTCGTGACGATGCTCGCTCGGGCCTGGGGGATCACCCGTTCCCTGGCCGTCTACCACGGTCAGCCGGCCAAGCACCGGCGTGCCCGGCAGCTCTACGGGCAGTTCCTCTCCCCCGGCGACCTCGGCTTCGACATCGGCGCCCACGTGGGCGGCCGGGTGCGTACCTGGCGGCGACTGGGCGCGCGGGTGGTCGCTGTCGAGCCGCAGCCGGACTGCCTGCGCGTGCTGCGCCTGGGCTTCGGGCGGGACGCCGACGTGACGATCGAGCCGACGGCGGTCGGTGCGCGGTCCGGGAGCGCGCGGCTGGAGCTGTCCAGCGCGACGCCGACGGTGTCCACCATGTCGTCGTCGTGGATCGAGTCGGTCACCGCCGACCCGAGCTTCGCCGGGGTCCGCTGGGACCGGTCGGTCGAGGTGCCGGTGGTGACGCTGGACGACCTGATCGCGCGGCACGGCGTACCGGCGTTCTGCAAGGTCGACGTCGAGGGCTTCGAGGTCGACGTGCTGTCCGGCCTGAGTCACCCGGTGCGCGGGCTGTCCTTCGAGTACCTGCCGCCCGCGCACGACGCCGCGCTGGCCGCGTTGGAGCTGGTGGAACGGCTGGGCGCGACGGCGGGCGGCTACCGCTACAACTACTCGCCGGTGGAGACCATGCGGTTCGCGAGCGACCGGTGGCTGGACGCGGCCGAGCTGGTACGCCTGCTGGAGACGTACCGCCCGGCCGGTCGCTCCGGCGACGTCTACGCCCGGCTGGCGGCCTCCTGAGCGACGCCGTCAGAACCGGTACGCGGTGTGGTACTCGGGCACCAGCACGCGGCTGCGCGGCGAGACCCGGCGCACCTCGGCGACGAGGGCGTCGAGGCGTTCCCGGTCGTTCGCGGCGACAGTCGGCGGGTTGGTGAGCGGCGTCTCGAAGTTGTCCCAGTGCACCGGCACCACGACCTTCGGGTGATCCAGCGCGGCCATCAGCCGGGGCACGTAGTCGGCGGTCGACGTACTGGCGGCGGAGGCGACCATCGCGACGTCCGGGGCGAGCCCGCTCAGCTTGCGCTCGTCGAAGTCGCTGGCACCCATGAAGAACACCGACGGCCCGCCGTCGATCCGGATCTGGTACGCCAGCGTGTCGCCCTCGGGCAGGTCGGCGATCGTCTCCGGACGGGGCGGCCGGCTGACCCGTACCCCCGGGAAGGCCATCGACCAGGTGGGATTCCGGCTGTGCAGCGAGCCGACCACCTCCACCGTGTACCCGTCGAAGTCGAGCACCTCGCCGCCCTTGACCGGGGCCAGTTGCCCGGTCGGCAGCCCGTACGCCAGGCCGAGGTGGTAGGCGGTGAGCGTGCCGAAGACCCGGGCGCCGGTCCGGGCGGCGATGTGCGGCACGTCGTTGAAGTGGTCCCAGTGGGTGTGGGTGACGAGGATGTTCTCGGCCCGGTCGGCGAGCCGGTCGACCACGTCGGCGGCCACGGTCAGCGGGGTGCCGGGGTCGAACGCCTTGCGGAACAGCCCGGTGTCGTACCGGCTCAGGTACGGGTCGACGAGCACCGTCCGGTCCCCGACGTCGATGCGCCAGCCGGAGGTCCCCCACCAGCGGAAGGTCACCGCGCCGCCGCGTCGCGTACCGCCGGCGGCGCGGCTCGGCACGGCGACAGGGCTCGGCCCGGCCGCTTCCGCCGGGGCGGCGGCGACGAGTCCGGCGGTGGTGACGGCGGCGGCGCCGACGGCGGTGTCGCGCAGGAATCGACGGCGGGCGTAGCCGGACGGCCGGTTCTCGGGCATGTGTCGTCCTCCCCGTTCGGGATCGGTGATCGGTAGGCCCAGCCCACCACCCGACTGATGCCGATGTCCAAGATCGACGAGCGCAACGACCGATATCCGGACCGATATCACCGCAGGTCAGCGCCGATGCGCCGAGCCGGATCAGCGCAACGACTCGACAGCGGTGCGGGCCGCCTCCCCCATCGCCAGGTCCACGTCGATCCGGCGGGCGGCCAGCCGTTGCGTACGTACCGCCACCGCGATCGCATACCTGCGACCGTCGGGGTACTCCGCGACGCCGGCTTCGAGGTGCAGCCCCGGCAGGGTGCCGGTCTTCCCGGCGACCCGGACCCCGGGTGGGAAGCCGGCGGCCAGCCGGGTCCAGAAGAGTTGCCGTGCCATCAGCTCCCGGACCATGGCGCACGCGGGCGCCGGCCCGGCCTCGTCCCGCCACACCAGACGGAGCAACCGGGTCAGCTCGCGGGCGGTGCTGGAGCTGGTGTGCTCGGGGTCGAAGACCCGCATCGCGCGGATCCGTTCGGGCGACAGGGTGGGGAAGATCCGCGCGAAGTCCGCCTCGGTGCGTGCGCCCACGTCGGAGAGCATCGTCTCGACGAGTTGCCGAGGGCCGCCGACGATCCGGGTGCGCGGCAGGTCCAGCTCCGCGGCCAGCATCGGCAGCACGTCCGCGCCGACCCGGCGCAGCAGAAGGTCGGCCGCCGTGTTGTCACTCACCGACATGGCCAGGTACGCGAGGTCACGCAGGGAGATCTCGACGTCGTCGGCGCAGCCGGCCACACCCCAGCCGCCGAGCCGGTCGGCGGGACCGACCACCACCCGTTCGGTCGGGTCGAGCTGCCCGGCGGCGGCCTGCCGGGCGAACTCCAGCACCAGCATGATCTTGAAGATGGACGCGATGACGATCTGCTCGTCGGCGCGCAGCGCCACGTCACCGCCGGCCGGGTCGTCCACGTCCACGACGTGCAGGCAACCCCGCACCCCGGCCCGCCCGAAGATCTCCCCGATCCGTTCCGCCACATCCACGCCGACACGGTAACCAGCGGCGACGCTAGGGTGCCCGGATGGACCTGCTGCGGCACCTGCGGCATTTCGTGGTGGTCGCCCGGGAACTGCACTTCGGCCGGGCCGCCGAGACGCTGGGCATGGCGCAGCCACCGCTGAGCCAGTCGATCCAGCGGTTGGAGCGGGAGTTGGGCGTCACCCTGTTCGACAGGTCGCAGCGCCAGGTCGGCCTCACCACCGCCGGCCAGTTGCTGCTCGGCGAGGCCGACGAACTGCTGGCCGGCGAACGCCGGCTGCGTCACCTCGCCGAGCGGGTCCGGCGGGGCGCGCTCGGGGTACTGCGTGCCGGCGTACCCCCGGAGACCCCGGCCGTGACGTTGCGCGCGCTGCTCGACGCGCTCGCGGCCCGCGCACCCGGGCTCGCCCTCGACCTGCACGAACTGACGAGCGCCGAGCAGCACCGGATGCTCGCGGACGGGCGGCTGGACGTCGGCCTGCTGCACCATCCGGTCGACGGGGCCGGGCTGCGCTTCGGTGAGCCGGTGGACGTGCCGGTGGGTGTGCTGCTGCCCCGGGCCTCTCCGCTGGCCCGGCCGCGGGAGATCGCGCTCGCCGACCTGGCCGGCATGGATCTGGTCACCGCGCCGCCGGTCACCGCGCCCGGCTGGCACGAGCATCTGCTGACCGTGTGCCGGCAGCACGGTTTCGCCCCGGCCCGGGTCCGCCCCGCGCGCAACCCGGAGTTCCTGTTCGGTCTGCTCCTGGCCGGCGGCGCGGTCGCCGTCGAGCCCGCCGTGCTGGCCCGCCGGGAACCGCGTATCGCCTGGCGACCGATCGCCGGCGCGCCGCTGGTCCGGCGGATCTCCGCGGCCTGGCCGAGCCGGGCGGCGCACCCGGCCGCGCCGATGTTCGGCCACCTCGCCACCGAGACGCTCGCCGCGCCCGGCGAACCGGGCGGACCGGCACTCCTCGCCCCGGCGGCCCGGCCGTGGCCGGTGCTGTTCGAGGCCGGCCGGGACGAAAAGTCGGCCCGCTGACCTCCCGCAGTTCACCTCGATCCGACTAACATCGCTGATCATGAATATGAAGCGTGTCACCCGCTCGCGACCCGGGCGGTTGATCGCGGCGGTCGTGCTCGCCGTCGCGGTCGGTATCCCGCTCGGCGTGACCGGCGCCGCGTCGGCCGCGACACCCCTGACCGTGGCGCAGGCGCTCGCCGCCCAGGACGGCCGGACGGCCACCGTCACCGGCTACGTCATCGGCCAGCCCACCGCCACCAACACGGTGCTCACGTCCGGCTTCACCGCGGACACCACGATCGCCCTCGCCGACCAGGCCGGCGAGACCGGCACCGGCCGGATGCTGTACGTGCAGGTGACGGCCGCCTGGCGGAGCACCTTCGGGCTGCTCACCAACCCGTCGCTGCGCGGGCGGCAGGTCACAGCGACCGGCGCGCTCACCGCGTACTTCAGCCACGGCGGGCTGAAGAACCCGACCGCGATGAGCCTCGGCGGCGGCGCCACGCCGAGCCCCACGCCGACCCCGAGCCCGACCGGCACCGCCGTGCCGGACGCGTACTACGCGGCCGCGGCCGGCCGGACCGGGCCGGCGCTGCGCACCGCGCTGCACGGCATCATCAAGGTGCAGACGAAGCTCAGCTACGACCAGGTGTGGGACGCGCTCAAGGACACCGACCAGGATCCGGCCAACCCGGCCAACGTGATCCTGCTCTACAGCGGACGCTCGCAGAGCAAGACGAGCAACGGCGGCGGCGCGAACGACTGGAACCGCGAGCACGTCTGGGCCAAGTCGCACGGCGACTTCGGCACCGCCACCGGCCCCGGCACCGACGTGCACCACCTGCGGCCGGAGGACGTGTCGGTCAACTCGTCGCGCGGCAACAAGGACTTCGACGCCGGCGGCGGCGCGGTGGCCGAGGCGCCCGGCTGCTACACCGACGCCGACTCGTTCGAGCCGCGCGACGCGGTGAAGGGCGACGTGGCCCGCATGATCCTCTACATGGCGATCCGGTACGAGGGCGGCGACGGCTGGCCGGACCTGGAACCGAACGACTCGGTCTCCAACGGCTCCGCGCCCCGGCTCGGGCGGCTGTCGAAGCTGCTGGCCTGGAACGACCAGGATCCGCCGGACGCCTTCGAGAAGCGCCGCAACCAGCGCATCTACGAGCGCTGGCAGGGCAACCGGAACCCGTTCGTCGACCACCCCGAGTGGGCGCGCTCGATCTGGGGTTGACGCTCGTCCCCGATGTGAGGAAGCGTGGCGAGCGGGTAGAGACATCCGGTTGGCACGGCCGGGGGCAGCCGGCACGGACGCGCCCCCCGGGCATCGCACGATCGGAGATGAGGCTCTCATGGCCCAGAACGGCATTCCGGACATCGCGCTCAATGACGGCAACACCATCCCGCAGCTCGGCTTCGGCGTCTTCCAGATCGAGCCGAAGGACACCGTGCGGGCGGTCGGCACCGCGCTGGAGGTCGGCTACCGGCACATCGACACCGCCCAGATGTACGGCAACGAGGCCGAGGTGGGCCAGGCGCTGCGCGCCTCCGGGCTGGACCGCGGCGAGGTCTTCGTCACCAGCAAGCTGAACAACGGCTTCCACCGCCCGGACGACGCCCGCAAGGCGTTCGAGCAGTCGCTGCGGGAACTGAAGTTCGACTACCTCGACCTGTTCCTGATCCACTGGCCGCTGCCCACCCGCTACGACGGCGACTTCGTCTCCACCTGGAAGGTGCTCGAAGACCTGCGGCGCGAGGGCACCGTCCGGTCGATCGGCGTGTCCAACTTCCAGGTCGCGCACCTGGAGCGGCTGGCCGCCGAGGCGGACGTGGTGCCGGCGGTCAACCAGATCGAGGCGCACCCCTACCTCGGCAACGAGGAGGTGCGGGCGTACGACAAGGCGCACGGCATCCTCACCGAGGCGTGGTCGCCGATCGCGCAGGGCAAGGTGCTCGACGATCCGACAGTCGTCGACGTGGCCGAGCAGGTCGGCCGGACCCCGGCCCAGGTGGTGCTGCGCTGGCACGTGCAGCGCGGCGACATCGTCTTCCCGAAGTCGACCACCCCGAAGCGGATCGAGGAGAACTTCGCGATCTTCGACTTCACGCTCGACGACGCCGCGATGGAGCGGCTCACCTCGCTGGACCGGGGCGAGGCCGGCCGGACGGGCCCGAACCCGGACGAGTTCGACTACATCCCGAACTGAGCAGTCACACGTCGGAGGGGCCCCGGGAGACCGGGGCCCCTCCGCTTGTTGACTTCGCGCGCACTCGAAGGGGCAGGGTGACCGGCAAAGCTCCGACGGGGAGGAAGACATGCGCTACCGCACCATCGGCACGGACCCGGCCACCCGCCGCGAGGTCAGTGTGCTCAGTCTCGGCGCGATGCTGTTCGGCACCGCCACCGACGAGGCCACCTCGTTCGCCATCCTCGACCGGTACGTCGAGGCGGGCGGCACCTTCATCGACACCTCGGACAACTACGCCTTCTGGCACAACGGGGGCCAGGGTGGCGAGAGCGAGGAGCTGCTCGGCCGCTGGCGGCGCAGCCGCGGCATCGGCGGCGAGGTGGTCATCGCCACGAAGCTGGGTGCCCGCCCGCTCGCGCCGGGCACCAGCTATGTCGACAACCCGGAAGGGCTGTCGGCCAAGGTGATCCGCGAGTCCGCCGAACGCAGCCGGGAGCGCCTCGGCGTCGAGCGGATCGACCTGCTCTACGCCCACATCGAGGACCGGGCGATCCCCATGCGGGAGACCGTGGAGGGCTTCGCCGAGCTGGTCGCCGAGGGCACGGTCGGGTTGCTGGGCGCCAGCAACCACCGCGCCTGGCGGGTCGAGCGGGCCCGCGCGCTCGCCGCCGCGGCCGGCCTGCCCGGGTACGAGGTGCTCCAGTACCACCGCAGCTACCTGCCCCGGCGGCTGGACGTGCCGAGCGAGCTGGACCCGGACGGCGACGTCGGCTGGGTCGGCCCCGACCTGCTCAGCTACCTGCGTACGGAACCGCAGCTCACGCTGGTCGCGTACTCGCCGCTGCTGAAGGGCGCGTACGTCCGGCCGGAGCGGCTCGGCGAGGAGTACGTGCTGCCCGCCACCCCGGCCCGGCTGGCGGCGCTTCGGGCGGTCGCCGCCGAGACCGGCGCCACAGTGAACCAGGTGGTGCTGGCCTGGCTGATGGGCGGGGACCAGCCGTCGATCCCGCTGGTCGGCTTCTCCTCGGTGGCGCAGCTGGAGGAGAGCCTGGCCGCTGTCGACCTGGAGCTGACCGCCGAGCAGCGGACCCGGCTGGACTCGGCACGCTGACCGGCGCCGGGCCGGGAGGCTCAGACGCCACCCGGCCCGTGCCGATCGACCGGGGTCGCTCAGCCGGCCGGGTACCGGTCGACCTCGACGTCGAGCCGAAGCGTTCCGTTGCCCGGCAGTGTCACCTCGGTGGCGTCGGCCGGACGGGCCGCGCCGTCGTACCAGCCGGCGTAGCTGACGTACGGAGGCGTCCACAGCCACCCCACGGTGACCGGCTGAGGGCCGAGCACGCGCAGCGCGTACTCGCCGTCGCGATCCAGATCCAACGTGTAGCCGATGACCTCACGGGTACGCGCGTTGCGCACCGTCAGCTCGGCGACCACCGGGCGGCCCTCCGGGTCGACGAGCCGGCCGGTGACCAGGACGCCTCGCCGTACGGCGAGGTCGTAGACGGTGGTGGCGCCGGCCCGGACCGTGACCGGCACGGCCTTGCCCCGCAGGGCGAACCCGCCGGACCACTGGGTGGCGTTGTCGGCGGTGGTGTACAGCAGCGGCCACGCGTACGGGCCGAGCCAGTCGATCCGGTAGCGGCCCTGCGCGTCCAGCTTTACACCCCAATTGAGGAAGAAGCCCGACTCGGGCGCGAGCGTCACGGCGCCGGAGGTCGCCGGCCTGCCGGTGGCCGCGCTGGTCACGGTGCCGGTGACGACACCGGCGCGGTCGAGCCGGATCGGGGGCACGGTGACCGTCTGCCCGGCCCGGAGGGTGACCACCCGGGCCTGCTTCGTGTCACCGGTGCCGCCGGTCGCGCCGACCCACTGCGCGCCGTACGCCGATCCGCCGGCCGGGCGGGCGAACAGGTTCCAGGAGCCGGCCTCGACCAGGCCGACGCGGACGTTCCCGGAGGCGTCGGAGCAGTACCGTCCCGGGTTGTGGGGGAGTTCGCCGGTACCGGCGGGCGCCGGCGTCACACAGGCCCCGGCGACGGGCGCGCCGGTCGCCGCGTCGACCACCCGGGACACCACGTGCGCGGCCGGGGTCAGGTCGACCACCGCGCTGCCGCTGCCGTCGGCCAGCACGGTCACGGTGGTGTCGCGGGGCAGGTGGGAATCACCGTCGGTGTAGACCCGTACCTCCTGCGGACCGGGGACGAGCGGCGGCACTGTCACCTCGCCGTCGTCGCACAGGTTGCGGCGGGTGTCGACGTACACGCAGACGCGGTCGATCGGGGCGCCGGTGACCGCGTCACGCGCCCGCAGGGTCAACGGGCTGGGCGTGAGCAGGCGCTCGGAGACGTCCGTCGTGCCCCCCGCGGACACCCGGACCGTTCCGGCCCCCGCCCAGTCCGTCCGGCCCGGCACCCACTGCCGCAGCGAGTCGTCGGGCAGGTCGGGGTCGACGTACGCCGGGCTGATGGCGATCTTGTAGTCGCCGGCCGGCACCTCCACGCGCAGTTGCCCGGCCTCGTCCAACTGGAGCAGTTGGACGTCGTAGCTGCTGTCCGCCGCCACCACGTCGACACTGCCCGGGCTCGGGGAGCCGTCGGGCGCGGTGACGGTCAGGTGGAGGACACCTGTCGGCTCCTCGGCCGCGCCGGCCGCGGCGGGTGGGACGGTGACGGCCAGGGCCGCCACGGTGAGTGCGCCGAGCACTCTTCGGACGATGGACACGGTGGACCCCTCTCGGTTTCAATGCACGGAGAGGCGTCCGCGTAGCCACAACCGGGACACGCCCCCCGTGCGTCGGATGCCGGCGCAGCATATGGCAGACGATCGATCGGGCGCTGTCGGCGACCGGTCATCCGGCGGACCGCCGCGGGAACGGTCATAACCCGCCTTCCTCCCGTACCGGCCACCATCGGCCGGGAATCGCCACCGCCAGATCGGATCTGGCAGGCCACCTGGCGCCTCCGGGGTGAGGCCGGCACGACTACGGCTTTCCGGCCTCGTTGAAACAGGCGATCGGTCTGGCGGCACGCCGCCTGTCGAGGACACCGACGAGGAGAGGTAGCGATTCATGAGCAACCGGAACACCGGCCTGGCCGTCGAGGCCGAGGGCCTGGTCCGGTCCTTCGGTTCGACCCGGGCACTCGACGGGCTGGACCTGCGGGTTCCCGCCGGCACCGTCTACGGCGTGCTGGGCCCGAACGGCGCCGGGAAGACCACCGCCGTACGGGTGCTGGCGACGCTGTTGCGCCCGGACGGCGGCACGGCCCGGGTTTTCGGGCACGACGTGGTGCGTGACGCCGACGCGGTGCGTGCCCGGGTGAGCCTGACCGGCCAGTACGCCTCGCTGGACGAGGACCTGACCGGGGCGGAGAACCTGGTCCTGCTGGGCCGGCTGCTCGGGCTGGGCCGGGCGGGCGCCCGGGACCGGGCCGAGCAGTTGCTGGCCGCGTTCGGGCTGACCGAGGCGGCGGGACGGCAGGTGAAGAAGTACTCCGGCGGGATGCGGCGGCGCATCGACATCGCCGCGAGCATCCTCAACACCCCGGATCTGCTGTTCCTCGACGAGCCGACCACCGGGCTGGACCCGCGCAGCCGCAACCAGGTGTGGGCGATCGTGCGGGCGGTGGTGGCGTACGGCACCACTGTGCTGCTGACCACGCAGTACCTGGACGAGGCGGACCAGCTCGCCGGCCGGATCGCTGTGGTCGACCACGGCCGGGTGATCGCGGAGGGCACCCCGGGCGAGTTGAAGGCGTCGATCGGCGCGGGCAGCGTCCACATCCGGCTGCGTGATCCGGGGCAGCGTCCGCAGGCCGAGCAGGTGCTGCGCACGTCACTCGGCGTACCGGTGCAGCTCGCCGCGGACCCGGCGGCGCTGACCGCCCGTGTCGGCGAGCACGGCACCGACCTGGAGGCCGGTACGCAGGCCGCGCGGGCGCTCGGCGAGCTGGCCGCCGCCGGCATCGTGGTGGACGACTTCTCCCTCGGCCAGCCCAGCCTGGACGAGGTCTTCCTGGCCCTGACCGACCACCCGGCCGTCCCGGCGGACGAGCGGGACGACGAACTGGAGGCGGCGCGATGAGCGACACCGCGATCACCACCGGGCGGGCGCCGTCCGTCTACATGCCGTCCGCCGAGGCGCTGGCCACTGTGCTCGCCCCGGCGGAGCGTCCGGCCCGGCCCAGCGCGCTGTCGGCGTCGCTGACGTTCGGCTGGCGCGCGTTGCTGAAGATCAAGCACGTGCCGGAGCAGCTGTTCGACGTGACCGCGTTCCCGATCATCATGGTGCTGATGTTCACGTACCTGTTCGGTGGCGCGCTCGCCGACAGCCCGCGTGCGTACCTCCAGTTCTTCCTGCCCGGCATCATGGTCACGAGCGTCGTGATGATCACCATGTACACCGGGGTCGGGCTGAACAGCGACATCGAGAAGGGCGTCTTCGACCGGATCCGTACGCTGCCGGTCTGGCGGCCGGCGGCGCTGGTCGGGATGATCTTCGGCGACGTGCTGCGCTACGTCCTGGCCGCCGTGGTCATCCTCACCGTGGGCGTGGTGCTCGGTTTCCGTCCCGACGGCGGGCTGCTCGGGGTGCTGGCCGGGATCGGGCTGCTGGTGGTCTTCTCGTTCGCGTTCTCCTGGGTGTGGACGTTCTTCGGCCTGGTGCTGCGCAGCGAGAAGTCGGTGATGGGGACCAGCATGATGGTGCTGTTCCCGCTGACGTTCCTGAGCAACGTGTTCGTCGACCCGTCCACCATGCCCGGTTGGCTGCAGGCCTTCGTCAAGGTCAACCCGATCACCCAGCTCGTGACCTCGGTCCGCGCGGCGATGGCCGGCTCGATGGACGGCCCGAGCACCATGTGGATGCTGCTCTGGAGCGTCCTCTTCGTGGTCGTGTTCGGCACGCTGACGATGTACCGCTACAACCGCCGCTGACGTGACGACGGTGGCGGGGTCCGCGCGGCCCCGCCACCTCGGCGGTCAGAGCCGCCAGGGCACCGGCTCGGCCGGCCGGTAGCGGCAGGCGCCGCCGGTGGTGACCGACTCGCGCAGGTGGGCGGCGAGCGCCGGATGCCGCTCGTCGATGCGGCGCAGGGTGTCCCGGATCCGGCCGGTCACCGCCTTGCGCGCCCGTTCCGCCTGGTCACCGAGACGCCTGGTGCGCCCGGCCAGCCCGGCGGCGGCCCGCAACTGGTCGAGCAGCGCCGCGCGCTCGGCGTCCAGCTCGGCCAGCCGCCGCCCGTCGTCGCGGGCCGCCGCGCGGTCGATCTCGTCGTCGAGCCGCCGCAGGTGCCGGCGGTAGCGGGCCTTCGCTTCGTCGTCGAGCACCGGGTCGGCCCCGAGGCGGCGCGCGGCGACGAGTTCCGGTCCGGCCGCCGGGTCGAGCAGTTCGACGGCGGGCACGTCCGCGCCGGGCCGGCTCAGCAGCAGGCGCAGGTCGTGCAGCCCTTTGGCGTCGGGCAGGTGCACCACGACGCCGTCGTACGCGAGGCGCCACACCGGCCCGTCCGGCCGGAACTCGGGCCGGACCACGTCCGCACCGCCCGCGCCGGGGTCGGACGACCGCCCGTGGACCACACCCGCCCGGGACAGACCCGACGTGGTCCGGCGGCCGGCCGGCGACGACGCGGCGACCAGCGCCGGGGCGCCCGCGCCGAGCCGGGCGGCCGGGGGCGCGACCAGGGCGGACGCCGCCGCCGGGGCGGGATCCGCCGCGCCCAGCCGGTCCACCACCTGGACCATGCCCAGCGTCCGCGCCTCGGCCACCGTCTCGGCACGCAGCCGCCGCGCCCCGGCCGCGTCGCCCGGACCGTCCCGCCCGGCGAGCGCGCCCACCAGTGCGGCCCGGGCCAGCACCGACCAGGGCCGGGCGCCCAGCCGGTCGGCGGCCTCCCGGGCCGCCGCGTAGCAGTCGACCGCCGCGTCCCACCGGCCCTCGGCCGCGTCCACACCGCCCAGCCACAGGTCGACCGGGCCGCCGATGTCGCAGCCGAACAACGCCGCCGCCCACTGCCCGCGGTGCGGGGCCAGGTCGGCCCGCACCGCCGCGCACCGCGCCGGGTCGCCGTCCACCGCCGCCGACTGCGCCCGCAGGCGCAGCCACAGCGGCGACACCGACCGGGGGTACGCGGTGCCCGCGGCCTCGATCGCGGCGGTGAGCCGCAGCACAGTGGCCGCGTCGCCGCGCTCGGCCGCGGTGATCGCCCGGAGCAGCTCGGCCTGCGGGTGCCCGGTGCCCACCCGGTCGAGCACCGCCTCGGCCTCGGCGAGGCGGCCGTACAGCAGCAGAATCGACCACCGCATGTGGTGCGTCATGAACGCGTGGTCGGAGTGCCCCGGCTCGCGGTAGCTCTCCGCCTCGGCGAAGCCCGCCTCGGCGGCGGCGAGGTCGCCCTGGAAGGCGGCGATGATGGCGGTGTCCGCGATCGCCGCCACCCGCTGCCGGGCCACGTCGTCGCGTCGCGCGCCGGTCACGAACGCGGTCAGCTCGTGCCGGTAGCCCGGATCGCCCAGCTCCAGCAGCGCGACCCAGCGCAGCGCCGTGGCCCACAGCTCGGTCTCCCGGTCGCCGCTGCGGCGGGCCACCTCCCGGATCTCGGCGGTGACGACGGCCCGCTCCTGCGCGGTGCCGAGACCCCAGGTGGTGTCGTGTCGGGCCCACAGGCTGAAGGTGAGCGCCTCGTCGTCGCGGCCGTGCCGGGCGAGCGTCTCGGTGGCGGTGATCAGGTCGGTGACCAGCGCGCGTACCGGGCGTTCCGGGTCCGGCTCCGCGATCAACCGCCGGTACGCCTCCCGGACCAGTTCGGCGGCGTCGAGCCGGCGGCGGGTGGCGGAGTGCTGCCGGTGCGCGATGAGCGCCACCCGGGTCAGCACGCCGGGATCGGGCAGCTCCCGGGCCAGCGCGGCGGCCTCGGCCAGCAGCCGCTCGACCTCGGCCGGCGGGCCGGCGTGGTGCAGCAGCCCGGCCAGTTCCAGCAGCACCCGGATCCGCCGGCCGGGATCGCCGGTCAGTTCGAGCGCGCGCCGGTAGTGCCGTACCGACTCGTCCACGGCGATCCGGCCCCCGGCGTCGCGGGCGGCGGCCAGCAGCAGGTCACCGGCGCGTTCCGGTTCCAGCTCGGCGCCGGCCAGCCAGGCGTGCCGGGCCAGGTGGGCCGGGCTGAGCGCGCCGGCGAGCGCGTCCGACCGGTCGACAGCCCGGACCACAGCCGCGTGCCGGGCCCGCCGCTCGTCCTCGGCGAGCCCGTCGTAGAGCGTCTCGCGGACCAGGTCGTGCACGAAGACGAACCGGCCGTCACTGCGGGGCAGCACCAGCCGGGCCGCGGCGGCGCGGCCGAGCAGCCGGTCGACCTGCGCGACGGGAGCGGGTACGCAGGCGGCGAGCGTCAGCCTGTCGAACTCGCGGCCGAGCACCGCGGCCACTGTGAGCGCCTCGACCACCGGGGCGGGCAGTTGGTCGAGCCGGCGGCGCACCACCTCCCGCACGCCCGGGGCGACGGTGTCGGTGAGGCCGTGGGTGTGCCAGAGCCGGGCGGTCTGCTCCACGAAGAACGGGTTACCGCCGGTGCGCCGGTGCACCTCGTCGACCAGGCTCGGAGCGGGCTCCCGGCCGGCGGTGCGAGCCATCAGCGCGGCCACCTCGGCGCGGCCCAGCCCGGCGAGCGTGACGGTGGTGGCCTTGGCGGTCAGCGGCAGCAGCAACGGCCGCAGCGGATGCTCGCCGGATTCGACTTCGGCGTCCCGGTAGGTGCCGATCAGCAGCAACCGTTCGAACCAGGCGTGCTGGGTGACGAACTGGAGCAGCCGCAGCGACGCCGGGTCGGCCCAGTGCAGGTCGTCGAGGATCACGGCGACCGGCCGGTGCTGGGCGACGGCGACGAGCGCGGCGGTCACCGCGTCGTGCCTGTCGAACTCGGCCCGGCCGGCGTCACCCGGCTCGGTCGCGTCGCCCGGCTCGGTCGCGTCGCCTGCCGGTGCCGGCCCGCCGCGACGACCGTCGCCCGCCGCGTGCTCGCCCAGCAGCGCCGCCAGGCCCGCGTCGGCTGCCTCCCGCACCGCGCGCGGGTCGTCGGCGGACCGGGACAGGCGGCGCAGCACCTGCACCCAGGGCCAGTAGTCGGGGGCGGTGTCGGAGTCCCAGCAGGCGGCGCCGAGCACCAGCGCTCCGCCGCGGCGGGCCTCGTCGGCGGCGGCCGAGACCAGTGTGGTCTTGCCGATGCCCGGCTCGCCGGTGACCAGGACGAGACCGCCGTGGCTGTCGACCAGCCGGGCCACTTCGGCGCGCAGCAGCGCAGCGGGATGCTCCCGCCCGATGATGTGTTCGCCGAACCTCGGCTCCATGACCTCACGACGCTAGTCGAAGGGTCCGACAAACGGGGACGCGTTCAGAGCCGCGCGTCGGTCACGACGTGCGCGCACGCCGGGCAGGCGGCCGGTCCCTGCTCGGCGAACCATCGGCAGGTACGCCGGATCGCGCACTTCGGCAGCGTCTCCTCGGCGGGCGGGGCGGTCTCGGCGTACGAGGCGGCCATCCGGGCGCCCAGCCCGCAGTGCGAGCCGGTCCAGAAGCCGCAGGACGAGGTGACGCACGGGCCGGCGAGCCGGGCCCGCGACTCGATCGGCTCGTCGGAGTCACCGAGCCCGGCGAGCGCCACCTCGGCCGGTACGGCCGGAGTCACGTAGGCCACCCGGCCCGCCGGAGTGATCATGCCGAGGAACACGGTGGCGTTGGACGCCGGGGTGCTCGGGCACATCCGCTCCGGCGTGCCGGCCGGCCGGGCGGCGTCGGTCACCGCTGGATCCAGAACCCGATGTCGTTGATCTTCTGCCCGAGGTCCTGGGCGAACGGGCCGTCGATGACCCAGAGCCCGTACCACTCGGGACGCAGCTTGATGTTGCCGTGGCCGACGGTCAGCGGGTTGGTCAGCCTGGCGTCGGCGGTACGCAGCGCGGCCAGGCCGGCCTTCTGGATCTCCGCGGCGATCAGGGTCTGCTGCTCGGGGCTCAGGTCGACGCCGTCGACCACGAAGCGGAACTCGTTGCGGGCCATGTGCTTCCTCCGGTCACTCGTACGATTCGGTGCCCAGCCCGCGACGCAGGCTGGTGCGGGTGAAGGCCGCCCAGCCGGCGTGCGAGGCGGCGTCGGTGCGGTGCCCGGCGCGGGCGAGCACCCGGGCGGCGTGCTCCGCCCAGCGGTCGGCGGTCGCCGACGCGTCGCCCCACAGTTCGCGGCAGGCGGCGACCGCGAAGGCGACCTGTTCCGGCGCGCCGGTGAACCCGGCGGGTCCGTCGGTGACCCGGATCGTGCCGTCCGGGCGGACCCGCACGCTCGGGAAGTGGTGGTGCAGGCTGGCCAGCGTGGCCAGGTGGGTGGCGTCGCGCCGGCCGGCGGCGAAGCCGGCGCGCAGCTCGTCGTCGCGGCGGTGCCGGATCCCGTGCAGCACCAGCGCGTCGCCGCCCGCCTCGATCCGGGCGACCACCTGCACCGGCACGCTCCAGGCCGACGGCGAGTTCGCCGACCAGAACGCCAGCCAGGCGGCGAGCCGGGCGTGGAAGTCGGCCTGGACGGCGACCGGGAGCGCGGACCCGTCGGGTGCGCGCAGCGCGGCGGTGGCGATGCGGTCCCGGGTGATGAGCGGCGTCGCGGGGCGGCCCGGTGCGGCCGCCGCGGCGCCGGTGGTGGAGGCGACGGCCAGGCCGGTCACTGTGACCGCCGAGGCCGCCGCCGCGCCGGCGAGCAGTCGCCGACGGTCGAGCGGTTGTCCGTTGTCGTTCATCGTCGGCCCTTCGTCGACGGCAGTGGACCGACGCTATCGACCGGAAGCGATCAGAAAAACACCCTGCGTGACGGGAGGTCGACAGGAAAGCCGGGGATACCCGGCGGCGTGAACGACGGTTCCTGTGCCGCGTTCACGCGGTGGTGGACGGGAACCGTTCGTGTCCGAGCACGGCGAGCAGCCGCAGCTTCTCCTCGGCCTCGCTGCGCGGCGCGGCGGTGAGCACCAGCAGCGCCTGCGACTGGTCCTCGGTGAACAGCACCTGGCAGTCCAGCTCGATCGCTCCGAGTTCCGGGTGGATCAGCGTCTTGTGGTCGGCGAAGCGCTGCGCCACCTCGTGCCGCTCCCACAACTCGGCGAACTCGCTGCTGGCCGTACGCAGCGCTCGCACCAGCTCGCCCGCGCGGGACCGCGGCCCCATCGATCCGTACGCGGCCCGCAGGTTGGCGACCTGAGCCCGGCTCTGCCGGTCACGGTCCTCCACCGGATAGTGCTCCCGCTCGGCCGGGTCGGTGAACCAGCGGTACACCTCGCTGCGGGCGAGCCCGGTGTGGCCGGAGCGGTCCCCGAACAGCGCGGCCGCCAACCGGTTCTGGACCAGCGTCTCGCCGAGGTCGGACAGGATGAGCGCCGGCGTGTCGGCCAGCCGGTCCAGCACCCGCAGCAGCGCCGGCGCGACGTGCCCGGTGGTGGCGACCGCTTCGGGCGGGCTGTGCCCGGCGACCCGGAACAGGTAGGCGCGCTCGTGCGCGGTGAGCCGCAGCGCCCGGGCCAGCTCGCCGAGCAGGTACGGGCTCGGCTGCGGGCCGCGCCGCTGCTCCAGCCGCGTGTAGTAGTCGGTGGACATGGTGGCGAGCGACGCGACCTCCTCCCGTCGCAGGCCGGGCGCCCGGCGGCGGGCGCCCTCCGGTAGTCCGACGTCGCCGGGGCGCAGCGTCTCGCGGCGGCGGCGCAGGAATTCGGCCAGGGCTTGGCGGTCCATGATCCGAGTATCCGCCGCGCTCCGCCGGGAACCAGGGATCCGCGATCCCCCGATCAGCGGTCTCTTCACCCGCCACGCCGGACGCCGCAGGCTTGCCGCATGAACATCTCCGGAAACACGATCTTCATTCCCGGCGCCACCAGCGGGATCGGCCTGGCCCTGGCGCTCGCCCTGCGGGAGCGGGGCAACACGGTGATCGTCGGGGGCCGGCGTACCGAGTTGCTCGACGAGATCGCCGCCGCCAACCCGGGCCTGGACACCGTCACGATCGACACCGCCGCCCCGGCGAGCATCGCCGCCGCCGCGGACCGGGTGCTGGCGAAGCACCCGGATCTCAACGTCCTGGTGACGATGGCGGGCGTGATGCGGATCGAGGACTGGCGCTCGCCGGGCACGTTCCTCGCCTCGGCCGAGGAGGTGGTGACCACGAACGTGCTCGGCCCGATCCGGCTGATCGCCGCCTTCGTCGAGCACCTGCGGCGGCGCGGGAACGCCACGATCGTCACCGTCTCGTCCGGCCTGGCGTTCGTGCCGCTGCGGGTCACGCCGAGCTACAACGCCTCCAAGGCCGCGGTGCACATGCTCAGCGAGTCGATCCGGCTGAACCTGGCCGGCACCGGCGTACGGGTGCTGGAACTGGTGCCGCCCGCGGTGCGTACCGAACTCCTGCCCGGCCACGAGAGCAACGAGGTCGCCATGCCGCTGGACGAGTTCGTGGCCGAGGTGATGGCGCTGCTGGAGGCGCAGCCGGACGCGACGGAGATCCAGGTCGAGCGGGTGAAGTTCCTCCGCCACGCCGAGGCGCGCGGCGACTACGACGAGGTCGTCGCCGCCGTGAACGCGTCCGATCCGCACGCGTCCACCTCTTGATATCGATAGACGGCTATCTATAGGCTGGCGGCGTTCCGCTCACCCCCCATCCCAAGGAGTGTGAACCATGCGTCACCCCAAGCTGTCCCGGATCCTCGCCACCCTCGCGGCCGCGACGCTGGCAGCGCTCGGTGCGGTAGCCGTCAACCCGGCTCCGGCCTCCGCCGCCGTCCGCAACGTCTGCTACAACATCAGCCAGGCCGGCCCGTTCGCCAACACGGCGGTGCAGGCAGCGGCGATCTGGAACAACTACACGAACAACATCAACATGGCCCAGTGCGGGTCCAACCTGCGGATCACCTACACCTACGGCGGCGGCTCGTACGCCCAGCGCACCAGCCTCGGCAACGGCCGCGTGGTGATCGACTACAACCAGGCCCAGCAGTACTCGGCACTGCGCATCATGACGCACGAGATCGGCCACATCCTCGGCCTGCCGGACAACTACAACGGCAACTGCGCCATCCTGATGTCCGGTGGCAGCGCCGGCACGAGCTGCACCAACCCGTACCCCAGCTCCACCGAGGCCGCCCGGGTCGACTCGCTGTTCGGCTTCGCCGCCCGCAGCGCGACGCCCGCCCAGGTCTTCACCGGCAGCTGGCCGGCCGCCTCGACGGTGGGCGCCCAGCGCTGACGACGCACTGACGACGGGGTCGGCGGCTCACCGCCGGCCCCGTCCGCGCGTCCCGCGCCGGCCGGACGCGGCGTCGTCGGCGAGGTCCGCCGCGCGGCGGCTCAGCTCCTCGACCCGCTCCCGGAGCCGGCGCGGCGCCTCGGCGTCCCCGTCCTTCTCGGACACCTCGTCGAGCAGGCCGACGTAGTCGGCGGCCAGCCGCCGGTACGCCGGGGCGACCGGTCCGACGCGCCCGTCCAGGTCGATGATCTGCTGGGCGAGAACCGCTGTGGCGGCGCCGAGCGCGGCCCGTTCGTCGGCGCGCGCGTCCCGCCCGGCCCGCCGGGCGTCGGCCAGCCGACCGGCCCGCCGCCCACCGAACCAGAGCACCGCCGCGCCGGCCACGACCCCGGCCACCGCGCCGCCGGCCAGCAGGTACCGGGGCAGCGACGGGCTGATGGTACGAGCACCGTCCGGCACCAGACCGGCCCGGACCAGCCGGTCGTAGTTCAGCACGATCACCTTGAGCGCCTCGACCGGCCGGTCCACGAACGCGTCGGCGCCCCGGCTGATCGTGGTCTCGGCGACCATGGCCCGCCCGAGGTCACGCGCGCCGTCGCCGCCGAGGCGGGAGCAGCCGTACGTGTCCCAGTCCTCGCCGTCGCGGCTCATCGCCAGCACCAGCGTGCCCTGCGTGGCGCGCTCGGTGTCGTCGCACGCCTCCCGCAGGTCGGCGCCCGGCTCCATGATCAGCACCACCAGCCGCCGGTTGCCGATGACCCGCTCGGCGGCCGCCCGGTCCAGGTCCACGCCGGGCGCCGCGTAGACCGAGGAGCCGCGTACCTGCCGGGCGGCCGGACCGTCCAGGACGCCGCCGGTCCACAGTGCCCAGCCGGCCAGCGCCAGGCAGGCGAGCACCGCCCGGCCGAACGCGGTACCGACCAGGCGTCCGAGCAGCCGGCGCGGGCCGGCCGCCGCCACGCCCCGACCGGCCGCCGCCCGCTCGGGACGCGTCGCGACGCGGCTCACGACAGCCTCGCCCGCAGGTAGACGTCCGGCCGGTAGCCGGGCATCCGCACGTCCCGGGCCACGTCGTCCAGCTCGGCCGCCGCGTCGGCCAGCAGTTCGCGTACGTGCCGGTCGGGCAGCCCTTCGTCGAACGCGTCCCGGGCCGCCCGCAACCGGCCCACGCCCCGGACCAGCGCCGGGTCGCTACGTGCGTCGGTGAGCAGCGACAACTCGACAGCCAGCGCGGAGAGCCCGGCCAGCCGGGCCGGCGTGCCACCGGGACCGACGTCGGCCGGGCGGCGGCCGGAGGCCCGCACGGTACGGATGGACAGCACCACGAAACCCGCCACGCACCCGGCGAAGATCCAGGGCAGCGCCGGCAACGCCACCCGCAGCGGGTCGAACGGCCGGTACGGCAGCGGACGGTCGAACAGCCCCGCGTACCGCACGTCGGTGACCTGGGCCAGATACGCGCCGAGCACGTTCTGCTGCGGATAGGTGTAACGGCCGAGCCGGCTGCCGAACTGGGCGTAGAAGCTCGCTCCCGCGACCTCGGCGAACGACGCCGCGCCCGGCCCGTGGTACTCGATCCAGTCGCCGTACATCACCACGAGCGGCTGGTCCGGGGCGAGCCGGTGCAGCGCCGGCCCGTACGCGGGCAGCGGCTCCCCGTACGGCTGGGCGGGCAGCACCACGAACCAGGCGCCGTCCGGGAACGCGGCGCTCGCCGCCTTCTCCGGCAGCTCGGGCAGCGTGGCGCCGGTGCCCACGTACCGGCCGGTGGCGCGCAGCGCCGCGACCACCGGGGCCAGCTCCGGGCCGGTCGGCTCCCGCCAGCGCAGGTCGTCGCCGTCCGGCGGGGTCGGCTGGTCGTGCAGCGCGGCCAGCAGCGCGAGCACCGAGCCCGTCACGTCGCCGGTGGCGAACCGGGCCCGCCAGCCCGGCAGGTCGTCCGGCGAGGCCACGTAGAGCCCGCCGCTGACCTCGGTGCCGACGATCCGGATCTCGGCGTTCTCCACGTCCTTCACCCGCCGGCGTTCGGCCTCGTCCAGACCGGGCGGGGCGACCAGGATGCGCGTGCCCCGGTCACCGATGGCAGCCCGGACCCGCTGCTCGTCCCAGCGCGCGACAGCACCCGGCAGCCGGACCACCGGATCGGCGGCGACCAGCGCGGTCATCTCCTCGACCGAGGGCACGCTCGCGTCGCTGAGCTCCCCGGCCGAGCCTTCGGGCAGCGCGGCCGTCGACGGGGAACGCCCGTAGCTGACCTCCACGCTCTGCCGCTGCGCCACCAGGAACACCACGAGCACGGCCGCCGCGGCGGCCAGCAGCGACCAGCGCAGCAGCTCCCGGCGTACCCTCGTCATCGCCCGGCCCGCCACAGCTCGTCGGCGCGGCGGGCGTGCTCGGCCGCCGCGTAGGCCGCGTCGGCGCCGCCGCGTCCGGCGGCGAGCAGCTCGGCGTGGGCCAGCAGCCGCTCGGCCTCCGGCACCGTCGCCGGGGACGCGTCCCGGCTGACGGTGGCGTCGTGGATCGCCGCCCGCGCCGACGACCAGGCGATCCGCCGGCCCTCGGCCCGGGCGCGGCGCCGGGGCAGCAACGCGGCGAGGAAACCGGCGGCCACCGCCACCACACCCCCGCCCAGCCAGGGCAGCACGCTCGCGGTCATGATCCCTGTCTAACGCACCGCCGCCAGCGCCGCGCGCCGAGGGCGGCGGTGCGACCTACGACGACTCGTAGCCCTCGTTGAAGCCCTCCATGAACCCGCCCGCGAACCCGGAGACGACGCATCCGGCACAGCACAGGATCACCAGCAGCGCCGGCACCGTGACCCACAGGACGATCGCCCACCGGCCCATCCCCTCGCTCGGCTGCTCCGCGTACGCCGGCGGCGGATAGTACGGCTGTTGCGGGTACGCCTGCTGTTGGTACGCCTGGTGCTGGTACGGATCCTGCTGATAGGGATCGTGAGGATGCATCCGGCCATCGTGCCCACCGGCCGCGAACGCCGGAAGATCCGAACGGTCCGCCGATCCTGCCGCGACGGCCCCTCGTCACGCCCGGTGGGCATCGAGGTGGGTCAGCACCGTCTGGTTGGCCTCCCACCCGTCGGGGAACTTCACCGGCACGTCCAGGTGCACCCGCTCGGTCGACGGATACGCGTCGAGCAGCTCACCGATCCCGGCCCGCGCCACCACCACACAGGCGTGCCGGTGCCGTGACGCCAGCACGCACAGCCGCCCCGACTCCAGGTGGAACGCGGTGGCGTCGCGCCGGCCGGAGAGCGGGTGCAGCACGATCGTCACGTCGTACTCCCGGCCCTGGAGCCGGTTGGCGGTGTCCACGGTGATGCCCGCCCCGGCCGCGCCCAGCCGGGACCGGATGGCCGCGACCTGGTCGCGGTGCGCGGCCCCGACGGCGATCCGGTCCGCGGTGACCGGCGCGCCGCCGGGCGCGGCCTCGCTGACCGCGACCGCGCCGCGCCGCAGCACCCGCAGGGCCAGCTCCGCGCAGGCCGCGGCGGCTTCTCCATCGGTACGCACGGTGTGCCGGGCCGGCAGCTCGTGTAACGCCCAGCCGGTGGCGGCGGCCACCTCCACCGAGGCGTCGTAGGCGTCACCCGCGCCGGGCTCGGTGAACGTCAGCACCCGGTCGGCCGGTCCGGTCCCGGCGCGGAACCCGGTGAACGGGTAGAACGCGGCGGATACGACGGGCGCGGCCGAGTCGGGCAGTCGCCACGACACCGGCAACCGGTGCACCGGCAACTCCGGGTTGTGCCGCAGCAGCGTGGCCACCGCCGACTGCATCGGATCCCAGGTCAGGCCGGTCCAGCGGAACGTCTCGACGGTGCTGAACGGGTCGAGCTGACCGGGGTCGCCGACGAACAGCGCCCGCTCGAACCGTCCCGCCACGCGCAGCAGCGCGTCGGCGCGCATCTGGTACGCCTCGTCCACGATCGCCCAGGGCCAGCTCCCCTCGGTGACAGTGGCCCACTTGGCCGCCGTACCGATGGTGACCGCCGGCCCGCCCAGGTCGGCGACCTTCGCGGCGACGCGGACCGCCGGGTGGGCGGTGACCCGCTCGGTCGGCCGGTAGTCGGTCGCGGAGAGCCGCCCGACGCGCAGCTCCGGCGCCCTGCGGCCGAGCCGGTCGATGAGGTCGTCGACCTGCTCGTTGGTCTGCGCCACGATCATCAGCGGATCGCCGCTGGCGGCGGTCTCGATCGCGGCGCGGACGACGAGGGTCGACTTCCCGGCACCGGGGGGCGAGTCCACCACGACGCCACGGTGCGCGCCGTCGCGCAGATCCCGCAGCACACGCTGGATCACCTGCTCGGCTTCGTGCACGGCGGGCCCTTCCTGGTTGTGGATGCGGGGCCCTTTCTTAGCACGCGCCGGGCATGAGGACCGAGAGCGGTAGCCGCCAGGAAGGCTCGGTAACTACCGTCGCCATCGTTGTAGCGTCAGCGGCACCCGCTCGATTCGCCAACCCCAGGGAGACCCGGTGATCAGGACTCGCGGCTTCGAACTCGCGGCATGGCAGGCCGATGCCGTCGAAGCCTGGGTCGGTGACGTCGGCGGCAGGTATCGGGGAACGCTTGAGATCGTCACGGGCGGCGGCAAGACCCTGATCGCGCTCGCCTGCGCCGCGCGCGCCGCCGAACGCGATCCTCACCTACGACTGGTTGTGGTTGTTCCCACCGAGGCATTGGCCCGGCAGTGGCGGGCCATGCTTGAGCGGTTCACGAGTCTGGAGCAATCCGATATCGGGCTGCTCGGCGCCGGATACTCCGCTGAGCTCTCCCGCTGCAGAGCACTGGTGGCGGTGCTGAACACGGCCGCCAAGCAACTACCGGCCGCGGCCCGCGCCGCACAACCACTGATGCTGATCATCGACGAGTGCCACCGCGCGGGAGCGCCGAGCTTTTCCCAGGTACTGCAAACCGAGGCCGCATATCGGCTCGGGCTCTCCGCCACCCCGGATCGCGAGGAACTGAACGACGCAGGCCAGCCGTTGCGCTACGACGAGCAGCTCGTCGGTCAGCGGCTCGGGCCCGTTGTGTACCGCTACACCCTGCGCAATGCACGCGTCGACGGTTGGCTACCGGATTACGAGATCCATCACCATGGCATCCAGCTCACCGATGGGGAGCGACGGGAGTACGAGAAGATCAGCCGCCAAGTGGACGACCTCGCCGACGAACTACGCTCGCTCGGCTTCGAGCCCGGACGGGTACAGCAGTTGCAGCGACGCGGGGGTGAGGTTGCATCGGTTGCCCGCGCGTACATAGCCGTGACGTCGCGCCGGAAGGATCTGCTGTACCGGGCCACTGAGCGCAGCCGGGTAGCTCACCGGATCATCGAGGACAGCCTCGCAGCGGGTAAGACCCGACGGGTACTGCTGTTTCACGAGCGGGTCGATGAGGCGAAGCAGCTGTATGAGCGCCTCCAACGAGATCTAATGAATTCGTCGATCGGATTGGAGCATTCCCGACTGGGAACGCGGACGCGGACGGCAGCACTCGACGCCTTCCGGGCCGGTCGTGCTCAGATCCTGGTGTCCGTGAAGTCATTGGTAGAAGGCATCGACGTACCGGAAGCAGACCTCGGAGTCTCGGTAGCGTCCACATCCAGCGTCCGCCAACGGATCCAGGCACTCGGGAGAGTGTTGCGGCGCCGCTTCGACAGCCCTGCCGAAACGAAGCACGCCGAGATGCACATCATCTACGTGGCGGGCACGGTGGACGAGCAAATCTACGCCAAGGAGGACTGGGCCGACCTCACCGGCGAAGGCTCGAATCACTACTGGCGCTGGCCGCGCGAGCCCGATCAGGCGAAAGAGCACATGCCCGGACCACCGGCCATCCCTCGCCCGACCGAACAGCAGGAATGGGAGCGGCTGGGTCGGCGTGCACCGGGCACGCCGGTCGAGTGGCAGGGCATGTTCAGCGGCCAGGAGTACTCAGTCGACACCCTCGGTACTGTCACGAACGTCTCGGGTGCTCTGATCCGCAACCCCCAGCACGTCGCATCGCTGGTCGAACTGGTCCGGGGACGCCCCGGTGGGCGCTTCCGAATCACCCCCACTTACCGCCTCGTTCTCGTCTGGGGAGATGGGCCGGCCGGAGCCCTCCCCTACGTCGCTGGGCAACTCGCTCACGACTTCGAGGCCGAACCTCGGGATGCACCGCCGACGGAGGCTGTCGCGGACCCGAGCAAGATGGCCCCGGGGACGCCGCTTCACGGGCCCTTGGACAAGAAGGGCGGCGCTTTCCACTTCCGGCAAAAGAGAGGCGGCGTAATCGAGCGACGTCTGCCGGGTGGGGTAACGGAGTTCGCTCGCACAGACGACGCCGCACCCGCCGATCTGGTGGAGAACGCCCAGCGAGCGCTGGACGGGTGGCGTCGGCTATTTGACAGAGGAATCAGCTTCTTCGTCAGTAGCGAGGGGCAGGCATGGTACGTCGCCGACAGCCGGCGGTACTTCCTGGCCCACGTACCGGGTGGGTTTTCATGGCCGTCTTGACGAAGGCCGATCCAACCTACGGTTACCCGCGGCAGAAGGACGGCCAGTATCGAGAGTGACCAGGCTCCGATGTGGACGTCGCCGGAGCGTGAGTCATAGGCTCGCCCAGCGCTCGGCAGCACGGCAGCGATCCGTGCATCCCGCGCTGATCTGACCCGCCGTCTCAGGAGCGAATGTGTTCCAGATGTACCCCGTCCTGCCGCCGCCCAACAGCAACAAGGACGCCAAGTACTCGATCGTTCGTGGAGACAGCGGCGACTGGGAGGTTCGGCTGATCTACCGTGACAGCACGGGTGAGCACCTGCGGACTAACAAACGGCACAAGAAGCTCATCGCCAAGGTCAACGAAATAAAGGAACGGTTGAGTTCAGGTCGGCTCGGCGGCGTCTTCTACATCAATGAGTTCCGCCACGTCCTGGTGCCCAGCATGGGCGAAGGCTACATCTACGCCGGAACGCATCGGAAGTTGCTCGATTTCGACTTCTACGGCCGCACGCTAAGCCCTGTCGCGCCTTCGAGCCTGGCTCCTGGGGACCAATGGCCGGGGCCGCACGTCGGGATTCGGCATGTACTCGCCTCTGGCGGAGATGACATCTACCGGGTCGTCGGAACCATGAAGCATGGCTCTCGCAAGGAGTTCCTCTCGGGCGCGGTAGGACCGGAGGCAGCTCGGAGACTGGCTCACCGGTTGAGAAGGGTCAAGGGGTACCAAGGCGGCCGGTTCTATATCAACGAGGCGAGGGAGTTCTTCACCCCGGTTGGCGAGGACACTCGGGGCGTCTCGTACATCTATCTCGGCGCACTCGGCGATGAGCCGTGGTTCGCCGCGCCACTCAAGGGTGACCGCAGGTAGCGCGGAGTCACGCTGATGCGTGACTCCGCGAGCCTACGGCTTGCGGGCGAGCAGTCCGACGAACGTGTGGTAGGTGTCGGTCTGCTGCTGGGCGGGCGCGTCCGGGTCCGGACGCCACTCGGCCAGCGGCACCAGGCCCGGCTCCAGCACCGTCAGCCCGTCGGCGAAGGCGAGGATCTCCTCGTCGGTACGCCAGCGGCCGGTACCGAGCGACTCGTTGAACACCCGCTCGACCTCGCGGGCCTTGCGGGAGCCTTCCGGATCCCGCTCACCCGGGTCACGGAAGTGCGAGATCGCGACGTAGCTGCCCGACGGCAGCGCGTCGATCAGCGCCGCAGCCACCGATCGCGGGTCCTCGTCGTCGCCGATGTGGTGCAGGATCGCGAACAACAGCAGCCCGATCGGGCGGTCGAAGTCGAGGAACCGGCGGACGTCCGGGTCGTTGAGGATCTCCTCCGGTTCCCGGATGTCGGCCTGGATCACCGTCGCGGTGCCCTCCGCCGCGAGCAGCGCGCGCCCGTGCGCCAGGACGATCGGGTCGTTGTCCACGTACACGACGCGGGCCGCCGGGTTGTGCTCGACGGCGACCTCGTGCACGTTGCCCTGGGTGGGCAGGCCCGACCCGATGTCGAGGAACTGGTCGATGCCCTCCTCGGTCACGAGGTGGCGGATCACCCGGCGCAGGAAGGCCCGGTTCGCCTGACCGGCGGCCGGCCCGTCCGGCGTGATCCGCAGGGCGTGCTCGGCGACCTTGCGATCGACCTCGAAGTTGTCCTTGCCGCCCAGGAAGTAGTCATAGACCCGGGCCACGCTGGGAATGGTGACGTCGATTCCGGGCGGTGCGGCCTTGTCGCGGGTCACAGGCGTCTCCAGACTCCGTGTGGCGTTTCCGGGCGTTTCGGGGAGTGTAGCGACCGTACAGGGTGGATGGTCGCCCCGTTTGGGACCGCTCCCAGCGGGCCAGCCCGTCACCAGGACGTTCATCGATCGACACGCCAAAGCACGCCGAGGTCACCGCGGCTCCACCGCCCCGCACGATCCGTCGTGACCATCCCGGTGTCCGCAGCGCCCGCCGCCGGGCAACCGCATGTCACACCAGACCCGGTACCGCAGGTGCTGCGCGTCCTCCTCGCTGAGCGTCGTCTCACCGAAGTCGATGGCATCCAGGTGCCCGAGCGACCGGGCGAGCGCGGCGGCCAGCTCGACGGCAGCGTCCCGGCTGGTCAGCGTGGTCGGCAGATGGACGATCCAGCGCGGCTCAGCCATCGTGGCCGCGTCGCCGGCAGCCGTTGTGGCGGGACTGCCACTGCCGCAGCGCCTGGCGGACCCGCTCCGACTCGGTGCGCGCAGTGGTCAGCTCCCGGTGCAGGCGATCCATCTCGTCGGCGACCCGGCACAGATAGTCGTGCACCTGCGCCGGGTCCAGCCCACGCCAGCGGGTGTCGAAGAAGGCACTGCGCACCTGATACGCCTGCACCCGCTCCCCGGTCACGTAGATCACGACGCCGCCGTCCCGGCCGCCACGGCCTCGTCGGGCAGCCCGGCCGCGGCGAGCGTCGCCCTCCCCCACCGGGCCAGCCGGCAGGGGTACGGGACGCGCTCGCTGCGGCACATCGGTCCCTGCGGCCAGTGCTCGGGCACGTGTACGCGCACGGCCAGCGCGGCGACGAGCACGTCCTCGTCGGTGACCGGGGTGAGAACGGGGAAGTCGGCGAGTACGACGGACATCGGCAGGCGCCTCCGGGTTGGATCTGGTGGAGTGGCGCCGGGGCGGGCGGGGACGGCGGGAGCCGCGATCGGGGGACGCGGTGCCACCGGAGCCCAGCACCCGCCCCGGGCCATGCGCTGACCCTCAGTCCTTCTCGGCAGGAGGCGCATGCCCTGATGATCGTCGCCGCCATACACACCCCGCATACGCTCGGTCACTGTCACGGGACATCCGGCGATATGCACGGCGCGTATACCGGGCCGCTCCGGAACGGGTTGAATGGCTAGGCTCGACGTCGGACACAGGTTCTCCGCGAACGGCGAGGTTGCCGGTGACACCTGCGAACTGCCCCCGCTGCGGCGGCCGCCTGGCGCGCGACAACAGCACGGGGCGCTGCGCGCCCTGCCAGGCCGCCGAACGCGACCGCCTCAGCACGCCGCCCGGGGTGCCCGACTCGTTCTGGGACCATGAACCGGTACGGACGGCGTTAGCCCGGCGACATCTCGGGCAGGTGATCCGGGCGTACCGCCACCACCCGTACCACGGGCGGAGCCCGCTGCCGCAGAGCGTCGTCGCGGGATGGCTGGGGATCACGCAGGCACAGTTGAGCCGGATCGAGAACGGGCCAGCCCTGGTGCATCTCGACCGGCTGACGCATTGGGCGACAGTGCTCCGCATCCCGCCGGGGTCTCTCTGGTTCTCAGTCGGTCCAGACTCTCCGGCCAGCGCTCCGGCCGACGGGATCGGCGCAACACCAGACCTGGGCCGGCGAACCCTCCTGGCCGGCATCGCCGCGGTGTCCGCGGGAGCCGGCCTGGTCGGGGTCGCCGAGCAGCCCCGGCCCCGCCGTATCGGCAGTGCGGACGTCTCTCGGCTGAACGCGGTCCTGGAGCTCTACCGGTCGGTCGACTACGAATGCGGTGGCGGCCTGCTCTATCGGGAGGTCGCGCGGTTCGCGGAGTCGGTGTACGGGATGCTCGACTGGTCACACGCGCCCGGGCTGACACCCCGCCTCGTCGCGGCGGTCGCGGCGGCGCGTCAGTTGGCCGGCTGGACCGCGCTGGACGCCGGCCGGCACGCGGACGCTCAGCGGCATTTCGCCGCCGGCGAGCGGGCCGCGATGTCCGCTGACGATGCCCCGCTGGCGGCCCTGATCCGCTACTCGCAGGCCAAGCAGCTACAACACCTTCGGCACAACCACGATGCTCTGGCCGCGCTGAGGCTGGCCCACTCAGAGCTGGGATCGCGGGCGACCCCGGCGGTGAGTGCGCTGCTCTGGGGCGCGGAGGCCGCCTCGACAGCCGCACTCGGCGACCACCGAAGCGCGCTGAACCTCCTCGGTCGCGCGAGTGACCAGTTCGAGCGGATAGATCCCGAACGCGAGCCGACCTGGATGGCCTTCTACGACCGTGGCGAATTGCTAGCCCAGTACGGCCGCGTGTACCGCGACATGGCCCGGCAGGCCGGCACGCACGCGGCACAGGCGGTGCGGAGCGTCGAAGAGGCGATCGTCGCCTTCGGCCCGGCGAACGTCCGCAGCATGGTCCTGAACGAGGTCGGCTTGTGCAGCGCGCTCTTCCTCACCGATGAGCCCGAGCGGGCGGTCGCTGTCGGCACGCGCGTGGTCGAGCAGTCGCGTGCGCTGAGTTCCAGTCGAGTGGTTGATCGAGTACTCAACCTGCGGCGCGATCTCGGACGGCACCGCCACCTTCCCGTCGTTGCCGAATTCGATCGGACACTCACCGCACGAGCTGCGGCCACGGTATGAGCGGACGGTTCTCGGAAGAAGCGATGACCCGCGCCATGCGGGAGATCGCCAGCGGACTTGAGGTGCCGACCGAGGATGCCCGCCTCCTGCGGCTGACCAACAACGCCGTGTTCGCGTTGCCGGATTCCGGGCTCGTCATCCGCATCGCGCGGACGCACCGGCTCCGGGACCGGGTGACGAAGGTCGTTCAGCTCGCGCGATGGTTCGCCGAGCTGGACGCGCCCACGATCCGGCTGGCGCCTGGCGTGGCGCAGCCGGTTGCGGTCGGTGACTTGGCCGCCTCGGTATGGGCCTACGTGCCACCCACTGGGCCTACTCCGACGGTGGATGACCTCGGCTCGGCGCTGCGGCGGTTTCATGCGCTCGGACCCCCGCCCTTCCCGCTGGCCGCCTGGGATCCGATCGGGGATGCGCGCCGGCGCCTGGCGGATGCCGACGGCTTGAGCGCAGAGGACCACGACAATCTGATGACGTGGTGCGACCGCTTGGAGCCGCAGGTCGCCGATCTCAACCGACGCGTGGAGCAGTCGCTCATCCACGGGGACGCACACGTCGGCAACCTGCTCCGGGATGCGTCCGGAAGCATTCTGCTCTGCGACTTCGACGCCACTTGTCTTGGCCCTTGGCAGGTGGACCTGGCAGCGGTCGCTGTGGGCGAGGCCCGCTTCGGAAAGACGGGAGCGCATCGGGCGCTCGCAGAGGCGTACGGGTACGACGTGATGTCCGACCGCAACTGGCCGCTTCTGCGGGAAGCCCGCGAGTTGAAGATGATCGCTGCCGCCACGCCGCTTCTCGCGAGTTCGGCGAGCGTCGCGACCGAATTTGCCAAGCGATTGCAGTCAGTTTCCCAAGGCGACCACGGTCTACGTTGGAAGCCATTCGCCGATCTCGCCTGAGAGCCTCTCGGCGAGCGACTGCCGCCCCGGTGGGATCCTGTGCTCGTGCTGCAGAATCTGCGACTACGGCACCAGACCGCAGCGGAGGCCGACGGTCTGGTGGAGCAGCTTGTGGACGTGTACCTCGACGCGCACGCCGACGATGGCCCGCGCTACACGGCCGAGCGGTACGAACAGCAGCTCGCCGCGCACATGCCCCGGGAAGGCTGGGAGTTGGTGACGGCCTACGTCGATGACGAGTTGGTCGGCTACGTGTACGGCTTCCCGCTCGGGCCCGATTCGCATTGGTGGGACGGCATCCACGAGCCGGTACCGGACGGCTTCACGGACGAAGACGGGCAACGGACATACGCGGTCTGTGAACTGCTGGTGCGGCGATCGTGGCAACGCCGGGGTGTCGCGCGGGCGCTCCACGATGCGCTCCTGAGCACGCGGCGGGAGGAAAGGGCCACGCTGCTCGTACGGCCCGACAACGTTGCCGCCCAGCAGGCGTATGACTCCTGGGGTTGGCAACCGGCCGGATGGCTCCGGCCCACGCGGGAGGGAGCACCGCTGTTCGAGGTCCGCGTCAAAGCCATTGCGTTGAGCCGGTGACGGGCAACGCGTCGACCTTCACCTCTCGGTGTCAATGATCTGACAGGCCACCGGACAAGGCTCCTAACACCTATCGCACCGGCTTCCGCCCGGCGTTCATCGCGGCTAGCTTGCCATCGTGGGGGATCTTGAGAAGGGCATCTACGAACACCTGATCACGGAGAAGCTGGCGACGCAGCTCAGGCATGTCGATAGCGCCCTCGTCCGGGATGCCAAGCTGGATGCCGCCGACGCGCATGACGTCCTGGCCCGGCACATCGCGGGCCTCGCGCGGCGGGCGCTCCTCGGCGTCGGTGGCGGGGAGAACAAGCTGGCCCGGCAGGTCGACCTGGCGAACCGCATCGCCGCACACATAGCTCAGGCCGAGCCCCGCGCCGTCACCGCCGATGACCAGGTAGCGGACGCCCAACGTCTGTTGCACGCCATCGCCTCACCGCCCACCCCACCGGCCGCCCCGGTCTTCCCGATTCGCCCCTCGACGCCGCTTTCCACCGGCGCGCTCCTGGTCAACGGCCGGCACCAGCCGCGCATCGGCCACGAGGTCAGCCACGAGATGGCGTCGGCGGACGAGGTGGACCTGCTCTGCGCCTTCATCAAGTGGCACGGGCTGCGCATCATCGAACCCGCGATCACCGAGCTGGTCAGCAGAGGGGGTCGGGTACGGGTCATCACGACGACGTACATGGGCGCCACCGATCAGCGGGCGCTCGATCGGCTCGCCGAGCTGGGTGCCGAGATCAAGGTGTCCTACGAGACGCGGACCACCCGCCTGCACGCCAAGGCATGGCTGTTCCGGCGGAACAACGGCACCACCACCGCGTACGTCGGTTCGTCGAACCTCTCCAAGGCCGCGCTCGTCGACGGCGTGGAGTGGAACGTGCGCATCTCGAACCTGGAGCAGCCACACGTCATCGACACGTTCGAGGCGACGTTCGCCGACTACTGGAACGACTCGGCGTTCGAGACCTACGACCCGGCAGCCGATGGCGAGCGCCTACGTGTCGCGTTGCGCGGGGAACGCGCCGACGACGCACCGACTGAGATCGCGAACCTGGACGTGCGGCCGTTCCCGTACCAGCAGGAGGTTCTTGACGACCTCGACGCCGAACGCCTGGTGCACGGCCGCTGGCGCAACCTGGTGGTGATGGCGACCGGCACCGGCAAGACGGTGGTGGCGGCGCTCGACTACCGCCGGCTCCGGCGAGCCGGCCGCGTCGACTCGCTGCTCTTCGTCGCACATCAGGAGCAGATCCTGCGGCAGAGCCGGTCAGTGTTCCGCCAGGTCATGGGCGACGGCACGTTTGGCGAGACGCTGGTGGGCGGCGATCGGCCGCAGGGGTGGAAGCACGTCTTCGCGTCGATCCAGTCGCTGCGCCAGCGGGAGATCGACCCCGAGGCGTACGACATGGTGATCGTCGACGAATTCCACCACGCCGAGGCGGCCACCTACACGGCGCTGCTGGAACGGCTTCGGCCGCGCGTACTCCTGGGTCTGACCGCGACGCCCGAGCGGAGCGACGGCCGTGACGTGCGCCGGTGGTTCGACGGCCGCGCGTCGGTGGAGTTGCACCTGTGGGAGGCCCTCGAACGGCAGTTGCTGGCGCCGTTTCAGTATTTCGGCCTGCACGACGACGTGGACCTGACGCGGGTGCGGTGGAAGCGCGGACAGGGGTACGACAAGGGCGAGCTGGACGGCGTCTACACGGGCAACCACGCTCGGGCGCGGCTCATCCTGCACGCGGTCCGGCGCATCGCTGACGTCGGGCGGATGCGCGCCCTCGGCTTCTGCGTCAGCATCGGACACGCGGAGTTCATGGCCGACTGGTTCACCCGGCACGGGGTGCCTTCGGCGGCGGTGACATCGCAGGTCAACCGGCCAGAGCAGCACGTGCTGATCGACCGCTTCCGCAAGCGCGAGCTGAAGGTGCTCTTCACCGTCGACCTGTTCAACGAGGGCGTCGACCTGCCGATGGTCGACACCATCCTCATGCTGCGCCCCACTGAGAGCGCGACGATTTTTCTGCAACAGCTCGGCCGCGGTCTGCGGCTGGACGACGACAAGCCATGCTTGACGGTCCTCGACTTCATCGGCGGTCAGCACGCGAACTTCCGGTTCGACATGCGCTGGCGGGCGCTCGCCGGGGTCAGCCGGCGGGCGGTCGAAGCGGCCGTCCGGGAGGACTTCCCCTCGCTACCCAGCGGCTGCCACATCGAGCTGGACCGGGTGGCGAAGGAAATCGTCCTCGCCAACCTCAAGTCGGCGCTGCCGACGTCGAAGAACGCGCTGGTGGCCGAGCTGCGGCAGCTCGGTGACGTCAGTCTGTCCGACTTCCTGCGCGAGACCGGCCTGGAAATCGAGGACGTCTACCGATCGGCGAGCATCGGCGGCTGGGCGGGGCTGCGGCGGCTGGCCGCGCTCGACCCGGCCGAAGGTGGCCCGGACGACCGTGACCTGAGCCGGGCCATCGGCCGGATGCTCCACATCGACGATGTCGACAGGTTGGATCTGATCGCTCGGGTCGCCGCCGGACAGCCCTCCACCGTCGGGCGGCTGCTCGACATGCTGCACTTCAGCCTGTGGGGGTCGTCGGTGCCGCTGGCCGAACGCGACGCCCGGCTCAAGCGATTGTGGGCGGAACCGGCGCGCTGCGCCGAGCTGCGGCAGGTAGTCGACGTGCTGCGTGACCGCATCCATCGGGTCACCGAGCCACCTGCCCCGGGCCGGGTGCCGCTGCGGGTGCACGCCCGCTACAGCCGCAACGAGGCGTGCGCCGCATTCGGCATGACCAACCCCGGCTCGCTGCGCGAGGGCGTGAAGTGGCTGCCCGACGAGCGCGCGGATCTGTTCTTCGTCACGCTCGTCAAGTCCGAGGAGCATTACTCGCCCACCACCATGTACGCCGACCGCGCTATCACCGATCGGTTGTTCCAGTGGGAGTCGCAGAGCACCACGTCATCGGGCTCGGCCACCGGGCAGCGGTACGTCAACCACGTCGCGCAGGGCTCGACGGTGCACCTGTTCGTCCGCGAGACCAAGATCGCCGACCGTGACCTCGGTGCACCGCCGTACCTGTACGCGGGTCCGATGACGTACCGGGAACACAGCGGCGACCGGCCCATGCGGATCCTCTGGGAGCTGCGGCATCCGCTGCCCGCCGACATGTACGCCGCCGCCCGGGCGATCGCTGCCTGACCTGGGGTCCCGCCCGCTCGCCGAGTCAGGCGAGCGGGCGGGAAGCGTCGGCTCGCTCACGACGTCGGGATGGTGTGGGCAGCACCCGGGACAACAGCACCGCGACCGCACCCGCGATCACTCCGACCATCGTCCCCGTGACCAGGCTCGACATCACCGCCGCACCCCGCAACAACGCCTCCCGCGCGCCGGGCTCCAGCCCGGCCAGCCCCGGCGCGTCCATGCCCAGCGACGAGTCCCAGAACACCTGGTGACCGACCGCCAGGAACACCCCGTACAACGCCCCGATCACCACCATCGTCAGGAACGGGCGTGGCGGTCGCCGCCACAGCACGGCGGCCACCCAGCACAGCGGCGGCCCGACCGCGAGCAGCGCGGCCACGACGGTGCCCTCCGGCACCACATCCAGGTCGTGCAGGACCACGCGCGGGGCGGCCAGCGCGGCCAGCGCGACCAACGCCGGCCAGGGGAAACCGAGGGTACGGCGACCCGCGCTCATCGCGTCACCTCCGACGGGGCCGAAGCCGACGTCGGTGCGGGAGCCGACATCGAGCCCGGCGCGGTCGAGCGCACGAACTTCAGCAGCGCGACGAACGCCAGGACGGCCGTCACCGCGCCTCCGGCGAAGCGCACCCAGTGACCCGCGACGAACTCGGCGGCGACCTGACGCAGGTACTCGGCGGAGTGCGTACCGGGCGGGTCGACGAACATGATCTCGTTGCGCGGCCAGAAGAAGACAGCGGAGAACAGGAACTCGCAGACGACGAACACGGCCGTGGCGCCGGCGACCCACCAGCGCAGCCGCCGGTCGCGCCAGGTGAGCAGCGTGGCGGCGACGCTGCTCAGGATCACCGACGCGCCGAGCGGCGGGAAGTAGTCGTGCGGGCCGCCGTGGACGAGGAACTCACGGGCCCGGTCGAGCGAGGCGGGCGCGTCGCTGAAGATGTTCGGGTAGAGCATGACGGTCTCGGCGGCGACCCCGCCGAACGACATCATTGCCGCCCATACCATGACAATAAGGGCGAGCCAGGTCAGTCTTGTGCGTACCACGAGGGTTCTCCTCACGTTTCGGGGACGCCATCGACGCTAGGTCGGCTGCCCTCGGCCGTCGTCCGCGTGGTCGCGCGACCGGATGTCGCTTCTCGGCGTACGCCTCGGGGTCGACCCTGACGCCTGCGGACGACAGCGGTGAGGGTCCGCGCGGACCTAGGCTCGAAGGCGTGCCCGACACCTCGCCCACCCGCGCCGACGCGCTGCTCGCGGCGGCCACGCTCGGCCTGGTCGCGGTGGCCGTGGCGGCCGACCGGCCCGCGCCCGGCGGCTCGGCTCTCGCCGTCGTGGCCGGCGCGGTGCTCGGCGGTCTGGTGCTGGGCGCCAGGCGGTGGCCGCTGCCGGCGCTGCTGGCGACGGCTGTCGTCATCCTCGGGTACTACGCGCTGGACCTGCCGCCCGTCGGGGTGGCCGCCCCGGCCGCCGCAGTCCTCTACCGGGTGTCCGAACGCGGGCATGTCGTCCCGGCCGCCGTGGTCGCCGGGAGCCTGCTGGCCGTGTCGGTGGTCGCCCGGCTGGCCGAGGGCGACGACATCGCGGTGGTCGTCGGTACGGAACTCGGCTCCGAGGCGGCGTTGCTGCTCGCCGTCATCGCCCTCGGTGACGCGGTACGCAACCGCAGGTCGCTGCGGGCGGCGCTGGTCCGGCAGGCGATCGCGGCCGACGAGGAGCGGCACCGGGAGGCGGCCCGTCAGGTCGAGGCGGAACGGCTGCGCATCGCCCGGGAGGTGCACGACACGCTCGGGCACACCATGTCGGTGATCACGTTGCAGTCGGCAGTCGCCCGGGAGGCGCTCGCGGACAGCGATCCGGTGCAGGCGGAGAACGCGCTGGCCGCGATCCGGTCGGTGAGCGGCAGCGCGATGGCGGAGTTGCGGGCGACGCTCGGCACGCTGCGCCGCGAGCCCGGGCCGCGCGAACCGGTTCCCGGCTTCGACCAGCTCCCGGCGCTCGTGGACGGCGTACGCCGGAGCGGGCTGGCTGTCGACCTGCGGGTCGAGGGTCCGGTGGACACGCTGCCCGCGGTGGTGGGCAGCACCGTCTACCGGGTCGTGCAGGAGGCGTTGACGAACGTCCTGCGCCACGCCGGGGCCACCCGGGTCACCGTGACGGTCCGCGCCACGCCCGGCCGGCTCGCGCTGGAGGTGGTGGACGACGGCCGCGGCGGCCCACCCGGCGGGCCGACGAGCGGGAGGGGCCAGGGCCTGCGCGGCATGGCCGAGCGGGTGGCCCTGCTGGGCGGCACCGTCGAAACCGGCACCGTCCGGACCGGCACCGCCGCAACCGGCGACACCAGAGCAACCGGCGACACTAGAGCAACGGGCGGCACCCGAGCAACCGGCGGCACCGGCACGAGCGGCGGCGGCGGCTTCCGGGTGTCGGTCCACCTGCCGCTCGCGGGGGTGGCCGCGTGAGCCCGATCCGCGTCGTCCTCGTCGACGACCAGCACCTGGTCCGCACCGGCCTGCGCGCGCTGCTGGACCGGGCGCCGGACATCGAGGTGGTGGGCGAGGCCGGCGACGGCGGCAGCGGCCTCTCCGTGGTACGGGAGCAGCGGCCCGACATCGTGCTGATGGACGTCCGGATGCCCGGCGGGGACGGGCTGGAGGCGACCCGGCGGATCCTGACCGACCCGACGCTGGACGGCGTGCAGGTGGTCATGCTGACCACGTTCGACGACGACGAGTACCTGTTCGAGGCGATCCGCGCCGGGGCGGCCGGTTTCCTGCTCAAGGACACCCCGCCCGACGCGCTGCGGGACGCGGTCCGGACGGTGGCCGGTGGCGACGCGCTGCTCTCCCCCGCCGTGACCCGCCGGGTGCTGGCCGCGGCGGCCCGCTCACCGGTGGCCGACCCGGCGCGGCTGGCCGGACTGACCGCCCGGGAACGGGACGTGCTCGCCCAGGTGGGCGCCGGGCGGTCCAACACGGAGATCGGGCAGGCGTTGTTCCTGAGCCCGGACACCGCCCGCACCTACGTGAGCCGGCTGCTCCAGAAGCTGAACGCCCGCGACCGGGCGCAGCTCGTCGTGATCGCGTACGAGAGCGGGCTGGTCCGCCCCGGCGAGGGCTGAGCCGCGCCGGGGCGGGTCACAGTCAGGCCGACGCCGCGTCCGCCGGCTCGGGTGCCGCGTGCCGGCCGCCGCCGTTGCGCCGTTCGTCGCCGTGCCCCGGCCACCATGCCTTGTGGCCGATCAGCCCGGTCAGTGCCGGTACGAAGAACATCGACATGACGAACGCGGACAGCACGATCCCGATCGCCACCGCGAAGCCCATCTGCTGGAGGAACGAGATCGGCGCGAGCATCAGCACCCCGAACGTGCCGGCCAGGATCAGCCCGGCCGCGGCGACTGTCGGGCCGGCGTGTTCCACCCCGATCGCGGCGGCCTGGTGTGGTTCGTGGCCTTCGCGCGCCTCCTCGCGGAGCCGGGCGATCATCAGGATGTTGTAGTCGGTGCCGATCGCCACCACGAACAGGTAGAGGATGATCGGCAACTGGAACGTCACGCCGGGGTTGCCCTGAAGCCCCTGGAACACGTAGACGGTGGCGCCGAGCGTGGCGGCGAAGTTGAGCAGCACCGCGATCACCAGGTAGACCGGCGCGACGAGGCTGCGCAACAGCAGCGCCAGGATGATCGCGATCAGGAGGGCGGCGACCGGGAGGATCACCGACAGGTCCCTGTTGTTCGCCGAGTTGATGTCCGCGAAGATCGCCGTGGCGCCACCCACGAGCGCCTTGGTGCCGGGCGGAGCCGCCTCGTGCACCGCGTCCCGCAGGTCATCGCGCACGAGCGTGATCGCCTCGTTGGACATCGGGTTCTCGTCCAGCAGCAGGTTGATCCGGACGACGCTCGGGTCGGTGGTGCTGCGCTCCGGCGGCTGCGCCTGCCCGACGCCCGGAGCGCGTGCCGCCGCGGCGGCGAAGTCGTTCACCTGCTGCTCGGTGAGCGGGGTGCCGTTGCCGGTGGTCAGGTAGACCTCGGTGGGCGCGAGCGCCCCGGCGGCGAACCCGCGCTGGAGATCCTGGGCGGCCCGCGCCGACTCGGTGTCCTGGGGGAAGCCGGCGCTGAAGTCGTAGTCGGCCTTGTAGCCGAGCACCCCGGCGGCGAGCGCCACGAGCAGCGCGCCCGAGGCGGCGGCCACGACGGCCGGACGGCGACCCACGACGGCGCCGAGCCGCCGGGACAGGGTGGCCTTGGGCTGACGCTGCCACGCCTTCGACGGCCAGAACACCCACCGGCCGAGCAGCGACACGATCGCCGGGATCAGCGTCAGCGAGGTGACGAGCATGACGCCGACGGCGATGGCGAGCGCCGGACCGAGTGAGCCGAAGAAGCCGAGCGAGGCGAGCAGCAGCACCAGGAACGCCACGATCACCGCACCGGCGGCGGACGTGATGACCTCGCCGACCCGCTGCACCGAGACGATCATCGCGGTGCGCTTGTCGTCGCCGGCGCGCAGCCGCTCCCGGTAGCGGAACAGCAGGAACAGGATGTAGTCGGTGCCGATGCCGAACAGCACGATCAGCAGGATGGTCTGGAGGTCCTGGCTGACGTTGAGGTCGAACGCCTTGCCGGCGGCGGCGACCAGCCCGGTGGTGACGGACATGACCACGCTGATGACCACCACCGGCAGCAGCGCGGCGATCGGGCTGCGGAAGATGATCAGGATCAGCCCGATGATGAGGACGATGGTGGCGACGCCGACGACCGCGAACGCCTCGTTGAACGTGTCCTCGTTGTCGACGAAGCTCGCCACGTCGCCGGCCACCCCTGCGGTCAGGCCGCTGCCGGCCAGGTCCGGCCCGAGGGCGGCGCGCAGGTCGCGTACCGCGTCGAGCAGGCCCGGGTCGTCGGGGCTGTCGGCGTCGAGACCGACGGTGACCACCTGCACCGACTTGTCCGGCGCGACGGCCTGCGGGCCGGTCAGGTAGCCGGAGGTCTGCGGGATGTTCCGGGCCTTGAGCGCGGTGGCGAGCTGCCCCACGCGCGCCTCGTCGGCCGGAGTCAGCGGCTTGCCGTCGCTGCGCTTGACCACGACGGTGGCGGTGGCGGTGGCGGCCTGCGGGAACGACTTCGCGGCCAGCTCGGTGGCCTGCACCGACTCGTAGGAACGCGGCAGGAAGCTCTCCTGGTCCGCGGAGGTGATGTCGCTCAGCGAAGGACTGGCGGCGATGATCGCGATTGCGGCGACTACCCAGCCGCCGATCACCCACCAGGCCTTGCCCACGACGAATCTGCCCAGGCGCTCGAACATCGTTTCCCCCGTGTGTTCGGCTGTGTCGCACGCGATCCTACGCTGTGTGAGCAATCCCTTTCGGACGGCTCGCGGACTTCCCTCGATGATCCGGGTGGCCGAGGATCGACTGATGAGTGTGCGGCTGCCCGGTCCCGGAGTGCTCGCGGCCTGGTTGGCGGCGACGGTGCCGGCCCCGCTCGTCGTCTACGAGTGGACCCACAGGTGGGAGGAGGAGCAGCCGGTCTCCACCGCGCTGTGGTGGCCCGTGCTCGCGTCGCCGGTGCTCGCCGCCGTGCTGGCGGCCCGGCAACCCCGGCGCCCCGCGGCGGCCGTGGGCGTGTCCACGCTGGTCACGACCGTGCTTCTCCCGGCGTCGCTGGCTTTCTTCCGGTGGGTCGTGCCGCTGACCGGCGAGGCCCGCTGGGGGCGGGCACTGCTCGGCGGCGCGGCGCTCGCGGTGGGCGGAGCGCTGATCGGGTACGCCGTGGGCGGGCGCCTGCCCCGCCGGGACCGCCCGGCGTCGCGGCGCGGCTACCTGGTCGGCGGGCTCGCCGTCGTGTTCGGCGCACTGCTGGCGCAGTCCGCGGTACGGCTCGGCGCCGAGGACAGCACGATCGGACACCCCCCGCACGAGTACGGCGGCGTGGGCCCTTACGTGACGTCGGCGAGCCGGTTCACGGCGCCGGCCGCCGGGGCGTACGGGATCTTCGCGCTGGGTTTCTCCCCGGCCGATCCGGACTGCCGCGTCACCGGCGACGGCTCGACGGTCCGGGCGGCCGAGCCGGTCTCCGTCCCGCCGGGCGACTACGGCAGCGACGCCGCCGCCTACTCCTGGGTGGCGACCGTGCGGGTGCCGACGCCGGGTTCATGGACGCTCGACTGCCGCGCGGAGGATCCGGAGGCGTCCTACGTAGTGGGTGACGTGCCGGAGATCCGGGGTGCGGTGGGCGAGGTGATCCACTGGCCGGTGGGCGTGATCTGGCTGCTCGGCGCGGTGCCCGGCCTGCTGATCGTCGCGGACGCCGCCCGGCGACGGCGAGCCGGTCCGATGGTCGCGGTGTCCGGCAGGATGACCGCGTGAACGACGAGGAATGGTACGAGCGGCACGGACTGCGTCCGGCGGACGTCGAGCCGGTGCGGTCGATGCTGCGCGAGCAGATCCGCCTCGGTGCCGACAACGACAGCGCCCTCATCCACCTGGGCTGCGAGCAGTTGTTCCTGCACGGTGACCTGGCCGACGTACTGCTGATCTGGCAGGCCAAGCACTCCAGCTTCGACGCCGCGTGCTCAGTGGAGTGGCAGTTGCTGTGCGGGGCGGGGCGGGAGCAGACGCTCGCTCACCTGCGGACGCTCGGCACGGCGGAGGCGGCCGAGGTTCTCGCCTACCTGTCGGCTGTCGATCCCGAGGACGTGGCAGCGTTCGACGTGGCCGAGCGGTCTCGCTGGTACGTCGAATACCACGGCGGATTGTCGTAGGGGTTTCGTAGCCTGGGGCGGTCATCGACGATCGCAGGGAGGCGACGTGCTCGACCACTTCTCCGTAGCGGTGCGCGATCTGGCGGCCAGCGGCGCCTTCTACGACGCCGTCCTCGCCCCGCTGGGCGGGCGGCGGCTGATGGAGCCCGGCCCGATCGGCTACGGCGTCGACGCGCCCGACTTCTGGGTGGAGCCCGCGCCGTCCGGGGCCACGCCGGTGCCGGTGCACATCGCGTTCACCGCCGCCGACCGCGCCACGGTCCGGGCGTTCCACGACGCGGCTGTCGCGGCCGGCGCGGAGGTGCTGCACGCGCCGAAGGAGTGGCCGGAATACCACGCCGGCTACTACGGCGCGTTCGTCCGCGACCCGGACGGCAACAACGTCGAGGCGGTCTGCCACCGCCCGGAGTGAGTCGGTTGCGTCCGGGAGGCAGGATGGGCCGGTGGAGATCGAGCCGGTCGAGCACGCTCCGGTACGCGCCATCCGCCGGGGCTGGCTGGCCCAGCGCTGGCACGACCTCGCCTTTCTGCACTGGGCGGTCCCACCGGAGCGGGTGGCGCCGCTGCTGCCCGCCGGCACCCGGCCGGACACGTTCGACGGGCTCACCTACGTCGGGCTCATCGGGTTCCAGATGGTCGGGCTGGGGCTCGGGCGTGGTCCGGGCGTGCCCTACTTCGGCACGTTCTGGGAGACGAACGTCCGGCTCTACTCGGTCGACGGCTCGGGGCGCCGCGCTGTGGTGTTCCGCTCGCTCGACGCGTCCCGGCTGGTGCCCGTGCTGGTGGCGCAACTGAGCCTGCGCCTGCCGTACAAGTGGTCGGCGATGCGGCTGGACCGATCCGGTGACACGCTCACCTACCGGTGCCGCCGCCGCTGGCCCGGTCCGGCGGGCGCGACCAACCGGATGACGGTCCGCGTCGGCGCGCCGATCCCCGAGCCGACGCCGCTGGAACACTTCCTCACCGCCCGCTGGGGCCTGCACACCCGCGCGTACGGCCGCACCCTCCACGTGCCGAACTGGCATCCACAGTGGCCGCTGCACCGCGCCGAGCTGCTGCACCTGGACGACGAACTGGTCACCGCCGGTGGCCTGCCGGTGCCGGACGGGCCGCCGGTGAGCGTGCTCTACTCCCCCGGCGTCCCGGTCGTCTTCGGCGGCCCCACGTCGGTCGGGTGACCGCCACGTCGGTCGACGCCAGGTCGCTGGAGTGGCGGCATCCGGCACACCGGAACACCGCCACTTCCCCGAGGTGGCGCCGGCACGTCCGCGCGCGCGGAGGCGGGTGGCGTCAGCGCACCGGGTCGTGGGTGCCGTGCGGCACGTCGGGACGGCATCGGCGTACCCGGTCGGCGGCCATCCGACCGCCCACCGCCAGCCCGTACCGCTCCACCGCGGCGAGCCCGTACGCGCTGCACGTGGGCGTGTAGCGGCAGGTCGCCGGCCAGCGGTGCGACAGCCAGCGCCGGTAACCGAGGATGGCGGCCCGGCCGGCGCGGTCCACGGCGGGCCGGCGCACGACGCCGGCGGTCACCGAGCCGAGGGTGAGCAGCATCGAGAAGAGGCCCAGGTCGCAGCAGCCCGGCCCGTCACAGGTGGGCACGTCGCAGTTGCACCAGTCCCGGCTCTTCTTTTTCTTGTGGTGCCGCTTCCGGAAGATCACCACGTCATGATGCGACACGCCCGCCAGTGTCGAACGAGGCGACCGGATCGGGTCCGGTGTGATCGGGTCGGTGGGCGGCCAGGAGCCTAGCGTCGAGGTCGTCACCAGGAAGGAACATCGGGTGCTGGATCGGCTCAACGCCGCGTTGGACCACCTCGAACAGCGGCTCGACCAGCCGCTCGACGTGGCCGCGCTGGCCCGGCTCGCGGGCGTGTCGGAACACCACTTCGGCCGGCTGTTCTCGGCGCTGGCCGGAATGCCGCTGTCGGAGTACGTGCGCCGTCGCCGGATGACGCTGGCCGGCGCCGACGTGCTCGCCGGCGGGGAGTCGCTGCTCGACGTGGCGGTCCGGTGGGGGTACGGCTCGAACGAGGCGTTCGCCCGCGCGTTCCGCGCCGTGCACGGCGTCGGGCCGACACAGGCCCGGCAGGCCGGTGCGGTGCTGCGGTCCCAGCCCCGGATGTCCTTCCGGCTCGTCGTCGAAGGGAACACCAGCATGGACTACCGGATCGTGACCAAGGACGCCTTCCGGCTCGCCGGGTTGACGGCCCGGGTGCCGCTCGTGCACGAGGGGATGAACCCGCACATCGTGGCGTTCGTCAGGGGCATCGACCCGGCCACCGTGCGCCGCATCGAGGCGCTGTCCGACCAGGAGCCGCGCGGGATCGTCAACGTCAGCGCCGAGCTGACCGGTTCCCGTGACGAGGGCGCCGAGCTGGACTACTGGTACGCGGCGGTGACCGGTGCGGACGTGCCGGACGACCTGCGCAGCCTGCCGGTCGAGGCCGGCGACTGGGCGGTGTTCTCCAGCTCCGGCGCGTTCCCGGTGGCGGTGCAACACCTGTGGCGGGCGGTGTTCACGTCTTGGTTCCCGTCCAACCCGTACGAGGCCCGTCCGGGGCCGGAGATCTCGCGGGTGCGGGTCGCCGAGGGCGGCGGCACCGCCGACGCCGAGCTGTGGATCCCGGTCCGCCGCATCTAGGGTCGCGCCACCGCCGCCGCTCGCGCCAACGCGGCCGGCACGTCGTGTACGTGGTACGGGTGTTCGCTCGGCTCGATCGCGGCGAGGAACATCGCGTACACGGCGGCCAGCCGCAGCGGCGCGACCGGCCGGAGCAGTTCGACGGCCCGGTGCGGGTCGCTGCCCGGCACGTCGGCCCGCCACCGCCGCGCCCACGCGTCGATCAGCCGGGCGGCGGCGTCCGCGTCGACGTCCTCGGTGAGGCGCAGGATGTCGAAGGCGGGGTGGCCGGCGAACGAGTCCGCCCAGTCGATCACCGTCCGGCGCCCGTCGTCACCGCGCACGTTGCCGGGGTGCAGGTCACCGTGCACGAGCGTGTCGGGCAGGCCGCAGTCGCCGACCTGCCGTAACCGATGGTCGAGCCCGGCGAGCAGACCAGCGGCGGCCGACACGTCGTGCCCGGCCAGCCGTTCCCGGATCCAGCCCGCCAGCCTCGCCCCGCGCAGGTCGGGCACCCCGGCCGCGACCAGCTCGCCGACGATCCCACAGGCCCGCAGTTGCACCGCGTGATGCTCGGCTGCGACGGCAGCCCGCTCCCCCTCCCCGGCCCCGTACCGGTC
>NZ_RCVK01000120.1:0-8003 GCF_003667485.1 Micromonospora sp. BL1 | reverse complement strand
GGCGGCGGTCGTCCAACAAGGGCTGGGTGGGGTTCCATGGGGTTCCGGTTTCGGCGTCGCGGCGGCGGCGGGCTATCGCGGACAGCGCCTCCAGCACCACCCGGTTGCCCAGGTACGCGGTGATGTCGGCGTGGTCGTACGGCGGGGCGACCTCGACCACGTCCAGCCCGACCACCGGCAGCTCGTAACAGACCCGGCGCACCGCGTCGAGCAGCTGCCGGGACGTGAACCCGCCCGGCTCCGGCGTGCCGGTTCCCGGCGCCATGCCCGGGTCGACCACGTCCACGTCGACGGAGAGGAACACGCCCTCGCACTCGTCGGTGGCGATCCCGAACGCCTCGGTCAGGCAGGTGTCCAGGCCGCGCGCCACGATCTCGGTCATCTCGTACGAGCGCATCCGCTGTTCCGCCATCCACGCCAGCGTGTCCGGGCCGGGCCAGTAGCCGCGCAGCCCGATCTGGAGGAAGCGGTCGCCGCGTACCGCGCCGGACTCGATGAGCCGGCGCATCGGCTGGCCGTGGCCGTGCAGTGAGCCGAACTCGACGTCCCCGGTGTCGGCGTGCGCGTCGAAGTGCACCAGCGACACCCGGCCGAGCCCGTGGTGCCGGGCCACGCCGGTGGCGTCGGGCAGCGCGATGGAGTGGTCGCCGCCGAGCACCACCGGGATCGCCCCGGCCGAGGCGACCGCGTGTACGGCGGTCTCCAGCGCGGCGAGCGAGCGCTCGATGTCGCCGCCGAACATCTCCACGTCGCCGGCGTCGTAGACGCACAGGTCCTTCAGTCCGTCCACGCGCAGCGCCAGCGACGGGCGCGAGCCGTCGTGCGGCAGGTAGCAGGCCTGCCGGATGGCGGACGGCCCGAACCGGGTGCCCGGCCGGTGCGAGGTGCCACCGTCGAACGGCGCCCCGATGATCACCACGTCCGCGTCGGCGTACGTGACCGGCTCCTCGACTGTGCACGGCGGCACGCCGAGGAACGTGATGTCGGGACCGTACATCGGGCCGTACCGGGTCATCGTTCCTCCATCCCCCACGGCGAACCGTAGCCGGTGAGCAGGTCCAGGAAGGGGGTCGGCGGGAACGCCTCCGGGCCGAGCACGCCCGTGCCCGTCCAGGCGCCGGTGGCGAGCAGTTCCAGCGCGACGACCGGGTTGACGGCGGTCTGCCAGACCACCGCCTGGTGGCCGTACTCGGCCATGGACCACTCGTTGTCGACCACGTGGTACAGGTAGACGCGGCGCGGGTGGCCGTCCGGCCCGGTGCCGGTGACGTACGTGCCGGCGCAGGTCTTGCCGCTCATCCGGTCGCCGAGCGTGGCCGGGTCGGGCAGCGCGGCGGCCACCAGGTCGCGCGGTGACACGTCGACGCCGCGTACGCGCACCGGCTGGGTCGAGTCCAGCCCGAGTTTGTGCAGCGTGCGCAACACCTCGATGAACTCGGTGCCGAGGCCGTACTTGAAGGTGACCCGCTTCGCCGGCACCCAGCGCGGGATGAGCAGTACCTCCTCGTGCTCGACGTTGACGCACTCGACCGGGCCGATCCCGGCCGGGAAGTCGAAGACCTCCGGCTCGCTGAACGGTTCGGTGGTGAACCAGCCGCGCCCGGCCTCCCAGATCACCGGCGGGTTGAGGCACTCCTCGATGGTGGTCCAGATGGAGAACGACGGCGCGAAGTCGTACCCGGCGACTGTGAGGTTCGCGCCGTCGCGTACCCCGATCTCGTCGATCTCGGCGAACAGCTCGTCGGCGGCGTAGCGGGCGAAGACGTCGGACAGGCCCGGTTCGACGCCGATGCCGCACAGCGCGAGCCGCCCGGCGGCGGCCCACCGCTGCGCGACGGCGAACTGCTCGTCGCCGAGCTTGACCCCCGTCTCGGCGTAGGGGCGCTCGGGGTGCGGCCGGGACAGCGACATGGCCATGTCGAGGTAGTCGGCCCCGGCGGCGAACGCGCCGTCGAAGATCGGCATGACGAAGCGCGGGTCGACGGCGTTGAGCACGTGGGTGATGCGGTGTTCCCGGCACAGCGCGGCCACCGCGTCGGCGGAGGAGGCGTCCACAGTGGCGGCGACGAACCGGTCGCCGTGCCCGGCGACGGCCCGTGCCGCACGCGCCGGGTCGTGGTCGGCGACCACCATGACCTCGAAGAAGGAACGGCGGGCGGCGATGGATACGGCGGCGGAGCCGACGCCACCGGCGCCGACGAGGAGGATACGCATCAGGAGTCGAACCCCAGTCCAAGACGGTCGAGAGTACGGAGCCAGAGGTTGCGCCGACCGTCGCGCGCGTCGGCGCGGGCGAGCGACCAGCGGGTGAGGTTGATGCCCACGGACCGGGCCGGTTCCGGCGGGAACGGCAGCGGCTTGCGGCGCACCAGGTCGAGGCGGGTCAGCGGGGTGTCGGTGCCGGAGAGCAGGTCGAGCGTGACGCGGGCGCCGAACCGGGTCGCGCCGACGCCGAGCCCCGTGAACCCGGCCGCGTACGCCAGGCGTCCTTCGTACGCGGTGCCGAAGAACGCGCAGAACCGGGTGCAGGTGTCGATGACGCCACCCCAGCGGTGACTGAACCGCACGTCGGCGAGCTGCGGGAACGTGGTGAAGAAGTGCGACGCCAGCGTGGTGAAGGTGGCCTCGCGCTGCTCCAGCGCGGGCGCCACCCGGTTGCCGTAGTGGTAGATCGCGTCGTAGCCGCCGAACAGGATCCGGTTGTCGGCGGTGAGCCGGTAGTAGTGGAACTGGTTGCCGGTGTCGGCGAGCCCCTGCCGGTGCCGCCAGCCGATCGCGTCGCGCTGCGCGGCGGTCAGCGGCTCGGTCGTCAGCGCGTAGTCGTAGACCGGCACGATCCAGGAGCGCAGCCGGCGCAGAAGTGGCGGGAACGCGTTCGTGGCCAGCACGACCTGCCGCGCCCGTACCGCGCCGGGCGCCGCGTCCGCGCCGCCCGCCGTGGTGGCGCGCAGCCCGGCGCCGTCGCGGGCCAGGCCGGTGACGCGGGTGTGCTCGTGCACGCGTACGCCCAGGTCGAGCGCGGCCCGGCGCAGTCCCCAAGCGAGCTTCGCCGGGTCGAGCAGGGCCACCCGGTCGGCGTCCCACATCCCGCCCAGGTACGTCGGCGACGCCACCTCGGCGCGTACCTCGTCGCGGTCGAGCAGCCGCACGTCGTGGCCGTACCGGCGGGCCAGCGCGGCGTCGGCGGCGAGCCCGTCGAGCTGGTACGGCTCGACCGCCACCGCCAGCTCGCCGGTACGTTCGAGGTCGCAGTCGATGTCGTACTTCGCCACAGTGGCGGCGATGGCGTCCAGGTTCTCCCGGCCCAGCCGTTCCAGCTCACCGATCTCGCCGGGGAACCGCTCGACGCCGTTGGCGAGCCCGTGGGTCAGCGACGCGGCGCAGAACCCGCCGTTGCGCCCGGACGCCGCCCAGCCGCACGTGCCCGCGTCGACGAGCAGGACGTCGCGGTCCGGGTCGGCCTCCTTGGCCAGCAGCGCGGTCCACAGCCCGGCGTACCCGCCGCCGACCACGAGCAGGTCGGCGGTGTGCGACCCGGCCAGCGACGGCAGCGGGTCGGGGCGAACCGGGCGGTCCAGCCAGTACGACACGGGCGCGGCGTCGGCCAGCGCCCGGCCGGTATGCGGGAGTGTCATGGCTTGCCCGCCGGTGTGGCGACCATCGCGAGGGCGGCCCGTCGCGCCCGCCGCCCGCGCAGCGAGGTGGCCCCGACCAGCAGCAACGCGATCACGAACATGGCCGTGCCGATCACGTTGACCTGCGGCGGGATGCCCCGCTGGGAGGCGCCCCAGACGTACATGGGGAACGTGACAGTGGTGCCGGCGTTGAAGTTCGTGATGATGAAGTCGTCGAAGCTCAGCGAGAACGCCAGCAGCGAGGCGGCCACGATGCCGGGCAGCACCAGCGGCAGCGTGATCCGGCGGAACGTCTGCCACTCGCTGGCGTACAGGTCCATCGCGGCCTCCTCCAGCCGCCGGTCCATGCCGGCGAGCCGGGCCTTCACGGTGACCACGACGAACGACACGCAGAACATGACGTGCGCGATGACGATGGTCCAGAAGCCCTGCGGCACCCCGGCGGCGACGAAGAGGGCGAGCAGCGAGGTGCCCATCACCAGTTCCGGGGTGGCCATCGGCAGGAAGATCAGGCCGTTGAGCCCGGACCGGCCGCGGAAGCTGTGCCGGACCAGCGCGAACGCCATCAGCGTGCCGAGGAGCGTGGAGACGACCGTGGCGATGAGCCCGATCTGCATGCTGCGCACCACGGCGTCGCACATGTCCGAGGTGGCGCAGGGCTGCTTCCAGTTGTCGAGCGTGAACTCGTTGAAGTCGTAGGAGAGCCGGCTGGAGGGCCGGTTGAAGGACAGACCGGCGACTACCATGATCGGCAGCGTCAGGTAGCCGAGGACGAGCAGGGCCACGCCCATCACCCACCGGTCGGCGAACCAGCGCTTCAGTCTGCTCACAGCGCCCGCCTCTCGTTCGCGACTGCGGGGCTCCGCTTCGCTGCGCTCCTCGCACTCACAGAACCTCCTCCGTTCCCGCGCGGCGCAGGTAGACGAAGACGATCGCCAGGATCGCGGCCATCAGCAGGAACGACAGCGCCGCGCCCTGCGGATAGTCCAGCCGGACCAGGAACGCCGAGTCGATGACGTTGCCGATCATGTACTCGTTCGGCGTACCGAGCAGCTCGGCGTTGATGTAGTCACCGGTGGCCGGGATGAAGAACAGCAGCGTGCCGGCGATCAGGCCGGGCATCGACAGCGGCAGCGTGACCTTGGCGAACGCGCGCGGCGGGCTCGCGTACAGGTCGCTCGCCGCCTCCAGCAGCCGGGGATCGAGCCGCTCCAGGCTCGCGTACAGCGGCAGCACCAGGAACGGCAGGAAGTTGTACGTCAGGCCGAGCACCACGGCGATCGGGGTGGCCAGCAGCCGGCCGTCCGGGCCGAGCAGGTGCACGTCACGCAGCAGCCCGACCAGCGCGCCGTTGTCCGACAGGATGGTCTTCCAGGCCAGCGTGCGCACCAGGAAGCTGGTGAACATCGGCGCGACCACCGCCACCAGCAGCAGGTTCTTCCACCGGCCGGCCTTCTGCGCGATCGCGTACGCCAGCGGATAGCCCATCAGCAGCGCGAGCACCAGCGCGATGGCCGAGTAGAGGAACGACCGGGAGAACTGCGGCCAGTACGCCTGCAGCGCGTCCGGGTAGTTGCCGAACGCCCAGGTCATGGCGTACCCGGTGGAGAGCGACCCGGCCGGGTCGTAGAGGCTGGCGGAGGCGAGCTGCACCAGCGGGAGCGCGAAGAAGACGAGCAGCCAGACCGCGCCGGGCAGCAGCAACAGGTACGGCAGGAGGCGGCTGCGCCCGCGCCGCACCGGCGGCGGCACCGGCTTCCCGGCGGAGGTCGGTACGTGGGCCAGCGCGCTCATGCCGCCACTCCGCTTCGCTCCGCGCCGTCATGAGGCACCCTCGCGCTGAGCCAGCCGATTCGCTCGCTGCGCTCGCTCATGCCGCCACTCCGCTTCGCTCCGTGCCGCCATGAGGCACCCTCGCGCTGAGCCTGCCGATTCGCTCGCTGCGCTCGCTCATGCCGACGCACCCACCGGCGGCTCGTCGAGCAGCGGCGTGGTCTGGTCGTCCTCACCGGCGGCCCGGGGCAGCAGGAACGCGTGCCGCGGATCCCAGTGCGCGGTCACCGCCGTACCGACGGCGAGCCGGCCGCCCAGCCCGCTGTTCGCGGCGAACGCGGACAGCTCGCTGCCCCACGCGGTGCGCACGAGGTACTGGGTGCTCACCCCGACGTAGGAGGTGTCGGTGACCACGCCGCCGACGTGCTGGTGCCCGGCCGGCACCCGGTCCGGACCGTCGGCCAGGTGCAGCTTCTCGGGACGTACGCCGAGGAAGGCCGGCCCGTCGGTGAGCCGGGCCCGGCCGGCGGGCACCGAGAAGCGCGCGCCGTGCGCCGTGACCAGCACGTCGTCGGCGGCGCGGCCGCCGGCTTCGGCGGCGAGCAGGTTGGACTGGCCGAGGAAGTTCGCCACGAAGGCGGTGGCCGGGTACTCGTAGATGTCGGCGGGCGCGCCGAGTTGCTCGATCCGGCCTGCGTTCATCACCGCGACCGTGTCGGCCATCGTCATGGCCTCCTCCTGGTCGTGGGTGACGTGCACGAACGTGATGCCCACCTCGGTCTGGATCCGCTTCAGCTCGATCTGCATCTGCCGGCGCAGCTTCAGGTCGAGCGCGCCGAGCGGCTCGTCGAGCAGGAGCACCTGCGGGTGGTTGATGAGCGCCCGGGCCAGCGCGACGCGCTGCTGCTGGCCGCCGGAGAGCTGGGCCGGGCGGCGCCGGCCGTACCCTTCGAGCTGCACCAGCGCGAGCATCCGCTCGACCTGGTCGCCCACCTTGCGGATGCCGCGGCGGCGCAGCCCGAACGCCACGTTCTCGTGGATGTCCAGGTGCGGGAACAGGGCGTAGCTCTGGAAGACGGTGTTCACCGGCCGCTTGTACGGCCGCAGCCCGGCGATGTCCTGCTCGCCGAGCAGCACCTGCCCGCTGGTGGGCTGCTCCAGCCCGGCGATCATCCGCAGCGTGGTGGTCTTGCCGCAGCCGGACGCGCCGAGCAGGGCGAAGAACGAGCCCTGCGGGACGGTCAGGGTGAGGTCGTCGACGGCGGTGAAGACGCCGAACCGCTTGGTCAGGTCGACCAGTCGCAGGTCGCCGGCCGGGGTCTGCTGCCCCTTCACGCGCCGATCACCTGCTGGAACTTGGTCTCGTACTCCTTCTCCTGCGCTTCGTCGAGCGCCATGAAGACCTTGGCCTTGGACAGCATCGCGTCGTCCGGGAAGATCAGCGGGTTGGTGGCCAGATCCGGGTCGATCTTCTCCATCTCGGCCTGCGCGCCCTGCACCGGGCAGATGTAGTTGACGTACGCGGCCAGCTTCGCGGCCACCGCCGGGTCGTAGTAGTGGTTCATCAACGCCTCGGCGTTGGCCTTGTGGGTGGCCTTGTTCGGCACCAGCATGTTGTCCGACCAGAGCATCACGCCGGACTCGGGCACCACGAACTTGATCTTCTCGTCCTCGAAGCCGAGCTGGACCACGTCGCCGGACCAGCCGATGCACGCGGCGATGTCGCCCTTGGCCAGGTCGGGCGCGTAGTCGTTGCCGGTGAACCGCCGGATCTGCTTGCTGTCCACGGCCTTCTTGAGCTTGTTCAGCGCGTCGTCGAACTGGGCGGCGGTGAACTTGGCCGGGTCGTGGCCGAGCGACTGGAGCAGCAGGCCGATGGTGTCGCGCATCTCCGACAGCACTGTCACCTTGCCCTTGAGATCGGGGCGGGTGAGCAGCTCGTCGACGGTGCGGATCTCCTTGGTGACCTTCGCGTTGTACGCGAGCCCGGCCAGACCGGACTGCCACGGGACCGCGAGCTGGGTCTCGGCGTCGAAGGAGCGCCCGCGCAGCGACGGCAGCAGGTTCGCCTCGACGTTGGGCATCTTCGACTTGTCCAACTTCTGCACCCAGCCGAGGCGGATCATCCGGGCGGCCATCCAGTCGGTGAGCACCATGATGTCCCGGCCGGTGCTCTGGCACCCGGCGAGCTGGTTGCGGACCTTGCCGAAGAACTCGTTGTTGTCGTTGACGTCCTCTGTGTACGTCACCTGGATGCCGGAGGCGGCGACGAACGCGTCGAGCGTGGGGCGCTTGGACTCGTCCTTCTCGTCGGTGTCCATGTACTGCGGCCAGTTCGAGAAGGCGACCTTCTTCTCGGTGGCGGACAGATCCTCGCTCTTGCAGCCGGCTTCGGTCTGCTGGGCGCCCTTGGTCCCGCAGCCGGCCAGGGTGCCCGCGGTGGCGAGCAGCGCGGCCGAGCCGACGGTCCCGGTGAGCAGACCACGCCGGGTGAGGGGCCGGAGGGGACTACGCATGTGACGACTCCTTGGGGGGCCTCGTCGGCGGCGGGACGGGGGCGGCGCGCCGCCGACGATGCCCCCCGGTTTCGGCCAG
>NZ_RCVK01000121.1:0-8038 GCF_003667485.1 Micromonospora sp. BL1 | reverse complement strand
GGGCCAGGTCGTCCGGTCCGTCGGCGTAGCCGAGGCCGCCGCCGTGGTCGTGCCACGGCCCGGCGACGAGTTCCGACCAGGAGATTTCGGGGTACGCGGCACGCAGCGCGACCGCGCTCGTTCCGCTCGCCGGGGCGGCGGCCGCAGCGGGCGGCGCGGCGGCGAACGCTTCGGCGGGTGGTGCGGCGGCGGAAGCGGGCCGCGCGGCGGCGGCGAGCGCTTCGGCGGCGGCCGGCGCGGTGACCGCGGGCGCGGCGGCCGATCCCAGTCCGGCCAGGACGAACGCCAGCGTGACGACGACGGCGGTCAACCGGTCGCGAACGCGCATGGCACACCTGCCGGGCTCACAGACAGCGGAGACGGTCGATCGTCGCCGCGCACACGCTAGCAACCGCCTCCGGCGGCAGGCAACGGCACGGCGTCCGGGTGCGTCCGCCGTGTGGACGGCGGACGGCACCCGGACGCCGGACCGGTCAGTGGAAGAAGTGCCGGGTGCCGGTGAGGTACATGGTCACGCCGGCCGCCTTGCAGGCCGCGATGGTCTCCTCGTCCCGGATCGAGCCGCCCGGCTGGACGATCGCCCGCACCCCGGCGTCGATGAGGATCTGCGGGCCGTCGGCGAACGGGAAGAACGCGTCCGAGGCGCAGACCGAGCCGCGGGCCCGCTCGTCACCGGCCCGGCTGACCGCGAGCCGCGCCGAGTCCACCCGGTTCACCTGGCCCATACCGACACCGACTGTGGCGCCGTCGCGGGCCAGCAGGATCGCGTTGCTCTTGACCGCGCGTACCGCCCGCCAGGCGAACGCCAGGTCCCGCAACGTCGCCTCGTCGGCCGGGTCACCGGTGGCGAGCGTCCATCCGGACGGGTCGTCGCCGGGCGCGTCGACGGCGTCCCGCATCTGCACCAGCACGCCGCCGCTGACCTGCCGCCACTCGGCCGGCCGGGTGGCGAACGCGGGCGCCCGCAGCAGCCGGATGTTCTTCTTGGCCCGCAGCACCTCCAGCGCGCCCTCGTCGAAGCCCGGCGCCACCAGCACCTCGGTGAAGATCTCCGCGACCTGACCGGCCAGCTCCACGCTCACCGGCCGGTTCACCGCGATCACGCCGCCGAACGCGGAGACCGGGTCGCAGGCGTGCGCCTTGCGGTGCGCCTCGGCCACGTCCGCGCCGACCGCGATGCCGCACGGGTTGGCGTGCTTGATGATCGCCACCGCCGGCTGGTCCGGGAAGTCGTTCGCGGCCCGCCACGCGGCGTCCGCGTCGACGTAGTTGTTGTAGGACATCTCCTTGCCGTGCAACTGCTCGGCCTGGGCCAGCCCGGCCGGCGCGCCCGGGTCGGTGTACAGTGCCGCCGCCTGGTGCGGGTTCTCGCCGTACCGCAGCACCGCCTGGCGGCGCAGCGCCAGGCCGGCGAACTCCGGCCAGCCGTCCTCGGCCGGCGACACAGTGGTGGCGAACCAGTCGGCCACCGCGACGTCGTAGTCGGCGATGTCGGCGAACGCGCGGGCGGCGAGCGCCCGGCGCCGGGCCAGCGTGAAGCCGCCCTCGGCGAGCGCGGCCACCACCGCCGGGTACATGGCCGGGTCGGTCACCACCGCCACCGAGGCGTGGTTCTTCGCCCCGGCCCGCACCATCGCCGGACCCCCGATGTCGATCTGCTCCACGCACTCGTCGGCGTCGGCGCCGGAGGCGACGGTGGCCTGGAACGGGTAGAGGTTGGAGACCAGCAGGTCGATGCCGGCGATGCCGTGCTCGTCGAGCTGGGCGGCGTGCGCGTCCTTGCGCAGGTCGGCGAGGAGGCCGCCGTGGATCTTCGGGTGCAGCGTCTTGACCCGCCCGTCGAGGATCTCCGGGAAGCCGGTGACCTGCTCGACCGGCGTCACCGGCACCCCGGCGCCGGAGATCGTCGACGCGGTGCTCCCGGTCGACACGATCTCCACACCGGCCTCGTGCAGGGCGCGGGCCAGCTCGACCAGGCCGGTCTTGTCGTAGACGCTGACCAGCGCGCGCCGGATCGGGCGGCGGCCGGCGTCCTCAGTGGCGTTCACGGGATGGTGACCTTTCTTCCGGTGATCGTCCAACCTTTACGGACCAGGCGGCCGACCTGCTCGACGAGCTGGCGCCGCTCGGCGGACTTGATGCGCTCGGTGAGCGCGTCCTCGTCGTCGTCGTCGTGCACCGGCACGGCGACCTGGGCCACGATCGGGCCGGTGTCCATGCCGGCGTCGACGAAGAACAGGGTGGCCCCGGTGACCTTGACGCCGTACGCCAGCGCGTCGCGGGGGCCGTGGATGCCGGGGAACGCCGGCAGCAGCGTGTTGTGTGTGTTGAGGTAGCGGTCGCCGAACGCGGCCAGGAACTCCGGGCCGACGAGCTTGAGGAACCCGGCGCTGATGACCAGGTCGGGCCGGTGCTCGGCGACCCGCGCGGTGAGCGCCTTGTCCCAGTCGGCGCGGGTGGGGTGGTCCTTGACGCGCTCGACGAAGGACGGCACACCCGCGGCGGCGGCCCGGTCCAGGCCGGCGATCCCGTCCCGGTCGGCGCCGACGGCGACCACCCGGGCGCCGTACCCGGGGTCGGCGGTGGCGTCCAGCAGCGCCTGGAGGTTGCTGCCGGAGCCGGAGACGAGGACGACGAGGCGGGCGACGGACGCGGGCTCGGTCACCGGGCAACCCTATCGGGCAGGTCAGGCGGCCCGGCCGCGGGGCGGCGGCCCATCGGGTGACCTCCCCGGTGGCGTGATCGCGGTACGCTGCCGGTCGCCCGGTGTCCGGCCCCGTGCCCGGCCCGCACCCCCAGTGAACCCGGCACGCCGCGTGCCGCCGGACCGAGGAGTAGTTCCCATGCAGCCCGGATACCCCCCGCAGCAGCCGCAGCAGATCGACAACAACATGACGATGTCCATCGTCGCGATCTTCCTGTTCTGGCCGCTCGCGATCCCGGCCATCATCAACGCGTCGAAGGTCAACCCGCTGATCCAGCAGGGTGACTACGCCGGCGCCCAGGCCGCAGCCGCCGAGTCCAAGAAGTGGTCCAAGTGGGCCCTCATCGTCGGTCTGATCTGGATCGCCGTCATCGTGGTGGGATGTTGCCTCCTCGGCGGCCTGGCTGGTCTCGCCGGCAACAGCGGCACGAACTGACCGACAACCCGAACCGACCTGAGGAGCACCCAGACATGCAGCCCGGTTACCCCGGACAGGACCCGTACGGCCAGCAGCCGAACCAGGACCCGACCGCCCAGCCGCACGACCCGTACGCCCAGCCGCACGACCCGTACGCCCAGCCGCCGCAGGCCCCGCAGTACGGCCAGCAGCCCCAGTACGGGCAGCAGCCGCAGTACGGCCAGCAGCCGACCTCGGGCCAGCCGTACGGCCAGCCCACCTCGGGCCAGCCCGCCTACGGCCAGGACCCGTACGCGCAGCAGCAGCCGCCGTACGGCGCCGCGCCGCAGTACCCGGGCGCGGGCTACCCGGCCGGGGCGGGTCAGACCCCGAACAACACGCTGGGCCTCGTGTCCATGATCCTCGGTATCGCCTCGATCCCGCTGGTCTGCTGCTTCTACCTCGGCATCCCGCTGGGTATCGCCGCTGTCGTCACCGGCTACCTGGGCCGCCAGAAGGCCGCGCAGGGGCTCGCCAACAACGACGGTCAGGCCAAGACCGGTCTGATCTGCGGCGCGGTCGGCGCCGGCCTGGGCATCATCCTGATCATCCTGGGCATCGTCGCCAACGTCAGCCTGCCGGCCCAGCCCTGATCCTCCGCCGTCCAGGGGCGTCCACCTTCCGGTGGGCGCCCCTGACGCGTCTCCCGGCCCCGGCGTGGGTCAGCGGGTGCGCGTCAGCGGGTGCGGGTCAGCGTGCGGGTGGCGGCGGCGCCGAGCACCGCGCCCACCCCGATCACGAGCGTGGCCACCACGGCCACCGCCCACGGCGACGGCCCGACCTCGGCCAGCCGGCCACCACCGAGCGACCCGCCGGAGGCCGCCGCGAACAGCCCCAGCAGCGCGCCGGCGACCGGTCCGGCGAGCGCGGCCGGAAGCAGCAGCGCCGGCCAGCCCACCTCGGCGCGTTCCTCGGCCGCCGCGCGCAGCAGCCGCCGGGCCAGCAGCCAGCCGGCCGCCATCGCGGCCAGCACCGGCACCGCCAGCAGCGCGCCACCCAGCCCGTCCATCGGGCCGCGCGGCAGGCCGGCCAGCAACGGTACGGCCGGCAGCGCACCCACAGAGACCTCACTCGTACGGACGGCGGTGTCGGTGCCGACCGCGAACCCGGGACCGAGCAGATAGCTCGCCGACCAGGCGGTGGCGTTGGGCGCGTAGGCGATGCTGACCAGGGTGATGCCGGCCTGACCGGCCACCCCGGTCCGGTACGCCCCGATCATGTCGGCCGCGTCGCCGCCACCGGTGGCCACCGCCAGTCCGGCCGCGCCGGCGCCCGCGCCGCACAGCAGCAGCGCGGCGACGAGTCCGGTGCGCAGACCGTCGCGCACCGGCGGTGGGCAGCGCGCCGCCAGCAGCGCCCACACGCCTGTGGTGCGCAGCGCGCCGACCAGGGCGGCGGGTATGCCGAACGCGGCGAATGTGAGCGCGGCGGTGACCGGGGAGACCCCCAGGCCGCCCGCGTCGACGGCGAACGCGGCGAGCGCGCCGAGCAGCGCGTACCCGATGCCGACCGCGACCGCGACGGTGAGCGCCTGGCGGGGCGAGCCGGCGCCGCGCGCGCCGACGGCCCGGCTGACGTGCACCCCGGCGCGGGTGAGCCGCCAGACGGCGAGCGCGCTGAGCGCGAGCGGCGTGAGGCCGAGCGGGCCGGCGGTGGTGCCCAACGGCACGCCGTGCCCGAGCAGCCATCCGGCCAGGCCGGCACGCAACGCGCCGCCGAACGATCCGGCGTCCTCGCTGAGCTGGGCGAGGCCCAGCACGGCGGAGACCGGCAGCCAGGAGGTCAGCGCCGCCCAGAGCGCGGCCACCCCGGCGGCGACCGGCAGCGGGGCCCGGCTGCGGGGCTCCTCACCCGTTCGGGGCGCGGGCACCCGGGCGGCCGGACGGGCACGGCCGGGCGGCCGGGCGCCGGCGGGGGGACCGGTGGCCGGACGGCGGGGCTGGTCAGGGGTGACGCGTGACATCGTGTCTACTCTGGCACGCCGCGCGGAGGACGGCAGTCCGATACCCGGTCGGCAGCGTGGCGAGTTCGCCGAACCCCGGTCCCACGGCGGTGATCCGGTCTAGCCTCGGCCTCAGACGCGACCGTTCCCGTCGCGGTGCCGACCGCTCGGAGGAAGCCGTGAACGCTCCGTACCCGCCGCCCCCGCCGCCACCGGCCGTCGGCCGGGACCGGACCACGCTCTGGGGCGTCCTCGGCATCGTCTTCGGCCTGTTCTGCTGCGGCATCCTGGGCATCGTCTTCGGCGCGCTGTCGATCCGCGACGCCCGGCGCAACGGCAAGTCCCAGTTGCTGGGCTGGCTGGCCATCGCGTTCGGTGTGATCAACATCGTCGCCAGCGCCATCGTGCGCGCCCGGGGCAACTCGTACTACCCGTACTGGTACCGCTGAACGCGAGGGGGCCGACCGGTTCCCCGGTCGACCCCCTCGGCACGTCGCTCCGACCGCTCAGCGGCCGGACATGATCTCCCGCATCAGGTTGGCGGTCTCGGTCGGGGTCTTGCCGACCTTGACTCCCACCGCCTCCAGCGCCGCCTTCTTGGCGTCGGCGGTGCCCGCCGAGCCCGAGATGATCGCGCCGGCGTGGCCCATGGTCTTGCCGGGCGGGGCGGTGAAGCCGGCGATGTAGCCGACCACCGGCTTGGTGACGTTGGCCTTGATGAACTCGGCCGCCCGCTCCTCGGCGTCGCCGCCGATCTCGCCGATCATGACGATGGCGTCGGTCTCCGGGTCCGCCTCGAAGGCGGCCAGGGCGTCGATGTGGGTGGTGCCGATGATCGGGTCACCGCCGATGCCGACGCAGGTGGAGAAGCCGATGTCGCGCAGCTCGTACATCATCTGGTAGGTCAGCGTGCCGCTCTTGCTGACCAGGCCGATCCGGCCGGAGCCGGTGATGTCGGCCGGGATGATGCCGGCGTTCGACGCGCCCGGCGAGGCGATGCCCGGGCAGTTCGGGCCGATGATCCGGGTGCGCTCGCCCTTGGACTTGTTGTACGCCCAGAACGCGGCGGTGTCGTGCACCGGGACGCCCTCGGTGATCACCACGGCCAGGTCGATGCCGGCGTCGATCGCCTCGACCACGGCGGCCTTGGTGAACTGCGGCGGCACGAAGATGACAGTGACGTCCGCGCCGGTCTCCTTCATCGCGTCCGCGACGGAGGCGAAGACGGGCAGCTCGGTGCCGTCGAAGTCGACAGTGGTGCCGGCCTTGCGCGGGTTGACGCCGCCGACCACGTTGGTGCCGGCGGCGAGCATCCGCCGGGTGTGCTTGGAACCCTCGGAACCGGTCATCCCCTGCACGATGACCTTGGAGTCCTTGGTCAGCCAGATAGCCATTGTCAGACCCCCGCAGCTGCCAGCTCGGCGGCCCGCTCGGCCGCGCCGTCCATGGTGTCGACCCGCTGGATCAGCGGGTTGGCCGCGCCGTCGAGGATCGCCCGACCGGCCTCGGCGTTGTTGCCGTCGAGGCGGACGACGAGCGGCTTGGTGGCCTTCTCGCCGCGCTGCTCCAGCAGCGCCAGCGCCTGCACGATGCCGTTGGCGACCGCGTCACAGGCGGTGATGCCGCCGAAGACGTTGACGAAGACGCTCTTGACCGACGGGTCGGACAGGACGATCTCCAGGCCGTTCGCCATCACCTCGGCGCTCGCGCCGCCGCCGATGTCGAGGAAGTTGGCCGGCTTGACGCCGCCGTGCCGCTCGCCCGCGTACGCGACCACGTCGAGCGTGGACATGACCAGGCCCGCGCCGTTGCCGATGATGCCGACCTCGCCGTCGAGCTTGACGTAGTTGAGGTCCTTGGCCTTCGCGGCCTGCTCCAGCGGGTCCACCGACGCCTGGTCGACCAGGGCCTCGTGGTCCGGGTGCCGGAACGCGGCGTTCTCGTCCAGGGTGACCTTGGCGTCCAGCAGCAGCAGCTTGCCGTCCTTGGTGGTGGCCAGCGGGTTCACCTCGACGAGCGTGGCGTCCTCGGCCACGAACGCCTGCCACAGCTTGACCGCGACGTCGACCACCTGGTCGGCGATCTCGGCCGGGAAGCCGGCCGCGGTGACGATCTCGCGCGCCTTGGCCTCGTCCACGCCGGTGTTGGCGTCGATCGGCGCCTTCACGACCCGCTCCGGGGTCTCGGCCGCGACCTGCTCGATGTCCATACCGCCGGCCACGCTGGCGATGCAGAGGAAGGTGCGGTTCGCCCGGTCGAGCAGGTACGAGAAGTAGTACTCCTCGGCCACGTCCGCGGTCACGGTGATCATGACCTTGTGGACGGTGTGACCCTTGATGTCCATGCCGAGGATGTCGGTGGCGCGGGCCACCGTCTCCTCCGCGCCCTCGGCCAGCTTCACGCCGCCGGCCTTGCCGCGGCCACCGACCTTCACCTGCGCCTTGACGACCACCCGGCCGCCGAGGCGTTCGGCGATCGCGCGGGCCTCCTCCGGGGTAGTGGCGACGCCGCCGGCGAGCACGGGCAAGCCGTGCCGCTCGAACAGGTCCCGCCCCTGGTACTCGTACAGGTCCACGATTGCGCGTCCCGTCCCGTCTCCGCGGCGCGCCGTCGCGCCGCCACCAGCTTCGGAAAATCAGTTTGACGCCTGTCATCAGATGAGACAGGCCATTTGCCGCAGCCTAACGAGATGGGAACGGGCGGCAACCGAGCGGGTGCGGGGTGTGCGGTAATGCACAGGCCGGCGCCGGCCGGGCCGATCACCGCCGCGCCGGCGCACACGGGCGTCAGCCGTCCGGGGGATGTCCGGGCCGGGGCGTAACCGCCCGTCGGGGGCGTCGTTGAGTGTGATGTCGGCGCGCTGGTCAAGCGCGACGACGGGAGCGGCCGATGCCCTGTCGGTCGAGGGGTGGCGGCGGGGCATCGTGCATAGAGG
>NZ_RCVK01000186.1:0-8004 GCF_003667485.1 Micromonospora sp. BL1 | reverse complement strand
AGATGTGTATAAGGGACAGGGGGGAGAGGGTTCGGCGGACTGTGCGGGAGCCTCGCATGCGCTGGCGGGGCTGGGCAGCCGCTGCCTTCGGGCGCTTGAGGTGGTAGCGGTGCAGCTCGTTGTTGCCCGGCAGCGACGGATCCTCGCTCATCGCGACCAGTTCCCAGCCCTGGTCGCCGGCCCGGTTCAGGTGGGCCAGCGCGGTGTCGCCGTACGGCGTCACGTCGATCATGGAGCCGTCCGGGCCGTACCAGATGAAGACGACCTCCCACCCGGCGTCGGTGGTGGCGGCCTGGCGGCGGCGGACCAGCAGCGCGTACTCCCACTTGAGCATGCGCTCATTGTGGACCCGCGCGGGCGACTCGGCACGGATCAGTGTTCGGCGATCCGTCCGTCCGCGACGCGCAACCGCCGGTTCACGCTCACCGCGTCGAGCATCCGCCGGTCGTGGGTCACCAGCAGCAGCGTTCCCGGGTAGCTGGCCAGCGCCGATTCGAGCTGCTCGATCGCCGCCAGGTCGAGGTGGTTCGTCGGCTCGTCGAGCACCAGCAGGTTCACGCCGCGCCCCTGGAGCAGGGCCAGCGCGGCCCGGGTCCGCTCGCCGGGCGACAGCGTCGCCGCCGGCCGCAGCACGTGGTCGGCGCGCAGCCCGAACTTCGCCAGCAGCGTGCGCACGTCGGCCGGGGCCAGATTCGGTACGGCGGCGCCGAACGCGTCGAGCAGCGGCTGGTCGCCGAGGAACAGCCCTCGGGCCTGGTCGACCTCGCCGACCACCACACCCGGGCCGAGCGCGGCGTGCCCCTCGTCCAGCGGGAGCCGGCCGAGCAGCGCGGCGAGCAGGGTGCTCTTGCCGGAGCCGTTCGCCCCGGTGATCGCCAGCCGGTCGGCCCAGTCGATCTGCAGGTCCACCGGGCCGAGCGTGAAGCCGCCTCGGCGTACCACCGCTTGCCGGAGCGAGGCCACGACGGCGCCGGCGCGGGGCGCGGCGGCGATCTCCATCCGCAGCTCCCACTCCTTGCGCGGCTCCTCGACCACCTCCAGCCGCTCGATCAGCCGGGCGGTCTGCTTGGCCTTCGCGGCCTGCTTCTCAGTCGACTCGGCGCGGTACTTGCGGCCGATCTTGTCGTTGTCGGTGGCCTTGCGCCGGGCGTTCTTGACGCCCTTCTCCATCCACGCCCGCTGGGTGCGGGCGCGCGCCTCCAGGTCGCTCTTCGTGTCGGCGTACTCCTCGTACTCCTCGCGGGCGTGCCGGCGCGCCACCTCCCGCTCCTCCAGGTAGGCCGCGTAGCCACCGCCGTAGTGGTTGACCTGCCGCTGGTGCAGGTCCAGCTCGACGATCCGGGTGACGGTGCGGGTGAGGAACTCCCGGTCGTGGCTGACCACCACGGTCCCGGCGCGCAGGCCGGTGACGAAGCGTTCCAGCCGGTCCAGCCCGGCCAGGTCGAGGTCGTTGGTGGGCTCGTCGAGCAGGAAGACGTCGTACCGGCTGAGCAGCAGCGACGCGAGCCCGGCGCGGGCGGCCTGCCCGCCGGACAGGCCGGTCATCGGGTGGTCCAGGCCGACGTCGAGACCCAGCTCCGCGGCGACCTGCGCGGCCCGTTCGTCCAGGTCCGCGCCGCCGAGGTCGAGCCAGCGTTCCAGAGCGTTCGCGTACGCGTCGTCGGCGCCCGCCGCCCCGGCGGTGAGCGCCTCGGTGGCGGCGTCCAGCGCGGCCTGCGCGGCGGTCACCCCGGTCCGTCGGGCCAGGAACTCGCGGACCGTCTCGCCGGGCCGGCGCTCCGGCTCCTGCGGCAGGTAGCCGACCGTCGCCGTGGGCGGGCTGAGCGAGACCGAGCCCTGCTCGCGGGGGACCAGACCGGCGAGGGTACGCAGCAGCGTGGACTTCCCCGCGCCGTTGACCCCGACCAGCCCCACCACGTCGCCGGGCGCGACGACCAGGTCGAGGTCTTCGAAGAGGAGGCGGTCACCGTGGCCGGCGGTGAGATCCTTGGCGATCAACGTGGCGCTCATCAGGTGGTCGAGCCTACCGGCGGGCGCATCCGGATTACCGTGACCCGCGCTCGCGGCGGCACCGGTGTGAGGGAGACTCACAGCCGTGGTGACCACACTGGCGATCGACTGCGGTGGCGGCGGGATCAAGGCCTCCGTGCTGGACGCCGCCGGGACCATGCGCGCCCGGCCGCTGCGCGTGCCCACGCCGTACCCGTTGCCGCCCGGCCTGTTCGTCAAGACGCTGCTGGATCTCGGCGCCCGCCTGCCCACGGCGGACCGGCTCACCGTGGGCATGCCCGGCATGATCCGGCACGGCGTGGTGGTGGCGACGCCGCACTACGTGACCCGTTCCGGGCCGCGCAGCCGCGTCGACCCGGAGCTGGTAGCCGAGTGGTCCGGGTACGACGCGCGCACCGCGCTGGCCGCGGCGTTCGGCGTGCCGGCGCTGGTGCTCAACGACGCCGAGGTGCACGGCGCGGGCGTGGTCGCCGGGACCGGCTGCGAGCTGGTGCTGACGCTCGGCACCGGGCTGGGCAGCGCGTTGTTCGACGGCGGGACGCTGGCACCCCACCTGGAGTTGTCGCACGCGCCGGTGCGGTGGAACACCACGTACGACACGTACGTGGGGGAGCCGGAACGACGGCGGCTCGGCGACGCGTTCTGGTCGCGGCGGATCCGGCAGGTGGTGGACGGCCTGCGGCCGGTGTTCCGCTGGGACCGGCTGTACCTCGGCGGCGGCAACTCCCGGCTGATCCGGCCCGAGCAGGTGGCCCGGATGGGCGACGACGTGGTGATCGTCCCGAACACGGCCGGAATCGTCGGTGGTGTCCGGGCCTGGGACCTGATCGGCGGCCGGTACGACCCGACCACCTGATCTTCGACCGCAGGAACACTCGCGGTTCCGTCGGTGTTGTGCCAGCGTCGGACCTAGGGCCTGGCGCGACACGAGGAGGTGGGTCGAGTGGATCTTCTGGCGGAGTACCGGCGGGCGACCATGTTCTTCGAAGCGGGTGACCCGACCGGAGCGGCCCGGCTGCTCGAACCGATCATCGAGGCGGAGCCGGACAACTCATCGGTCCGGCAGCTGCTGGCCCGCGCGTACTTCCAGTCGGCCCAGCTCAACCGGGCTGAGGAGCAGTTGCGCGCGCTGGTCGACCGCGACCCGAGCGACCACTACGCGCACCACGTGCTCGGCCGCACGCTGGAGCGGATGAACCGGCCGGCGGACGCGCTGCGGCACCTGCGCATCGCGGCCGCGATGTACTCGACGAACACCGACTACGCCACCGCCCTGCGCCGGGTGGAGGGCAAGGTCGGTCGTTGACCGATGACGCGGAAGGGCAGCCCGGGCGGGCTGCCCTTCCGCGTACCTAGGATGGGACCGTGAAGCTCAAGCTCGACCTCCACGACATCTACAACAAGGGCCACGACATCGATCGCGCGCTGCGCGGGATCATGGACGAGGCGGTGGCGAAGAAGGCCACGCTCGTGGAGATCATCCCGGGCAAGGGCTCCGGCGCGCTGAAGAAGAAGGTGCTGCGCTTCCTCGACCAGAAGGACGTGAAGCAGCTCTACCACCGGGTCGAGAAGGACTCGAAGAACTTCGGCCGCCTGTTCGTGCACTTCCGCTGGAAGTAGCCGGTCAGGCCGGGCGGCCGCCGAACACCCAGTTGTGCACCTCCACCTCGGCGTACCGGTCGGCGGCCAGCACGGCGTGCGCCTCGTCCGGCCCGGCCGCCCGCACCAGCGCTGCCGTCCCCACCCACGTCACGCCGTCGTCGGACAGCAGCGGCCCGTACGCGATCAGCTCGTCCTGCCGCTGCGGCAACACCGGGCCGGCGCTCTGCTCCGGACCGAGGCCGAGCACCAGGTAGCGGTTGCCGCCGGTCCGGCCGCCGGTGAAGTCCCACATGGTGCGGCCCAGCATGTTCCGCCACCGCCGCAGCATCACGTCCCGGTACGCGCCGGCCTGGTAGTTGGGCTCGTCGAAGGCGAACGCCCGCGCGGCGGCGGGGTCGGGCAGGCTCAGGATGTGCACGCTGCCGGTCGGCGAGCCGTCGTCGGCGAGGGTCGGGCCGCGCGCGATCATCTGCTCCGCGTGCCGGTCCATGTAGGACCAGTGCTCCTCGACCAGTCCCTGACGCAGAGACGCCGAGCCGGGCCGATCGCGGTGGTAGCAGAGGAACTCCATGACCCGAGTCTTCCGGTCGATCAACAGGCGTAGCCACTTCTTTGTGGGTACTTGTCGGCGTGCGCGACCGCGACGAACCTGATGATGGGCAGAGGCGGAAAAGAACAGGTCAGGAGGCGGTACGGGCTTCGGCGAGTTTGTCCAGGCGGCGGTGGCCCCAGTCGGAGAGGGGAGCCAGCGCCTCGGCCAGGTCGCGGCCGAAAGTGGTGAGCGAGTACTCGGTCTTCAACGGCAGCACCTCGTACGCCTCCCGGTGCACCAGTCCGTCGCCCTCCATCTCCCGTAACGCCTGAGTCAGCACCTTCTCGGTGAGTCCCGGAAGCTGCCGGCGCAGCTCTCCCGGGCGGCGCGGGCCGGATTCCAGCAGCCAGAGCAGGGCTGTCTTCCACTTGCCGTCGATCACGGCGATCGCGGCCGTCGCTCCACAGACGTTCAGATCCTGGGCCCGGCTGCGCGTCATCTGCGTCCCGTTCGACAAGAGGAGTCTGCGTGAACACCAATCCCGACAAGTCTGTCACGGTGCTCGGTCTGGGACCGATGGGTCGCGCGCTGGCCGGCGCCTTCCTGAGCGCCGGAGTGCCCACGACGGTCTGGAATCGCACGCCCGGCAAGGACCGTGAGCTGGTCGAGCGGGGTGCGACAAGCGCACGGACCGCCGAGGAGGCGGTCGCCGCGAGCGGGCTGACTGTGGTCTGCGTGGTGAACTACGACGCGTCGGACGCGATCCTGCGACGCGATGCGGTGGCCGCCGCGCTCACGGGTCGAACGGTCGTCAGCCTGACGGCCGACACCCCGGACCGGGCCAGGGACACCGCAGGATGGGCGGCCGGCCACGGCATCCGGTATCTGGACGGCGCGATCATGACGCCGACCACCACCATCGGCACCGCAGGCGCGGTGCTCATCTACAGCGGTCCGGCCGGCCTCTATCGGGAGCACCAGCCGGTGCTCGACGCGCTGGGCGGCACCCACACGCACCTCGGCGAGGAGATCGGGCGCGCGGCGGCGTACGACATCGCGTTGCTCGACATCTTCTGGACCGCGATGGCGGGTTACGCGCACGCGCTGGCGGTGGCCAGGGCGGAGGGCGTGACGGCGCGGGAACTCGTGCCGTTCGCCGCCGGCATCGCCGCGATCCTGCCGCCGATCTTCGAGGAGAGTGCGGCGGAGATGGACACGGGCACCTTCCCCGGCGACGGCAACCCGATCACTTCCGCCGTGTCGTCCATGGCGCACATCGTCCACACGTCCGAGGCGCACGGCATCGACGCGGGGGTGATGCGCGCGGCCGAGGGCATGGCCCGCCGGGCCGTCGGGCTGGGCCACGGCGCGGACGGTTTCCTGCGGGTCGCCGAGGTCCTGGCGCGGCGTTGACCCACAGCCAGTACGCCGAAGTGGCGGTATCCCGGCGCGCGGATACCGCCACTTCGGCGAGGTGGTGTCGATCGAGAGGTGGTGTCGATCAGGCAGACCGCTCAGAGCGGGTACGTGCGCGCCACCGCCAGCATCTCCGAGCTGTGTGAGCCGACCACGCCCACACCCTCCGGCCGAGGCCGGAACCCGGGCACCCCGGACAGCCCGTCACTGGCGTCCATGGCCCGCACCGAAACGGCACCGCCCCGGGGCACGAGCGTCAGCGTGAACTCGACACCCTCCGGCGGCGGGGCGTGGAACACGACCCCGAATCCCCACTTGCCGTCGCCCGGCTCGACCGGCACGTCCCGCCCGGCCACCGAGGCGGACCGCACGGTGGCCGTGCCGGTGTCGACGTGCAGCGTGAGCAGGCGTACCTGCCGCTGCGGCACCACCCGTACCCGCAGCACGCGCTGGTCACCCGAGCGGCTGTCGGAGAGCAGGTCCAGCTTCGGGGCGGGCAGGGGCGCCGCGGTGGCCGGTCCGCCGCGCAGCTCGGTGGTGCCCAGCCCGGGGAAGTCGTCGGCGATCGAGACCGTGCCGTCGACGTAGCCGTCGGTCCAGGGCTGCGGCTTCTCCTCGCGAGTGAGCCACGCGGCCTTCCCGGTGCCCGCGTCCAGCGCGTACATCAGGTGGGTCGGCACGGGATGCGCGGCGTCGAAGCGGTCCACCGCGAGGCCGACCCCGGCGAGCACCACCGCGGCCAGCGCGGCGGCCGCGGCGGGCAGCGCGCCGAGCCGGCGTGCGCGCAGCGCCAGCAGACCGCGCTGGCCGCCGGCCCGGGGGTGCAGCAGGTCCACCACCGGGAGTACGGCGAGGCCGAGCAGCACCGCGACGAGCGCGGCTACCGCGCCCATGCCCATGCCGAGCGCCGGGAACAGCAGCACCACCGGAGGCAGCAGGATCACCACCGCCACCGCGGCGGCGAGCGTCACCGCGATCACCGGCCACGGGCCGTCGCGCCGGGTGGCGAGCGCCGCGAACCCGGCGAGCGCGCCGGCCAGCGCCGGCAGTGTCGTCAGGTACGCCCCGCCGGGCACCGCCACGGCGAGCAGCACACCGAACACGGCCAGCCAGGCCAGCCCGCCGAACGCCAGCGCGGCCGGGCCGACCCGGCGGCGCAGCAGCGCGTACCAGCAGAACAGCACCGCGGCGGAGAGCGCCACCACGGCGAGCCGGTACGCCACCGGGCGGTACGGGTCGAGCAGTTCCGCGTACCCGGGCCGGATCGTGGTGATCGCGGTCCAGAGCAGCCACGCGCCGAGCGGGGCCACGACGACGGGGGCCAGGGTGAGGCCGAAGCCGGCCGCGAGCGTGCCGGCGGTGGCCCGGCCGCGGCGGCGCAGGAGCCAGCCGAGCGCGCCGACGGCGAGCAGCGCGGCCACGGCGAGCGGCAGGGTCAGCCAGCCCGGGTAGCGGACCAGGCCGCCGAGCACGGGGAAGTAGGTGTCGTCGTGACCGGCACGCAGGTCGCCCAGGTCGGTGCGGCCGAACTCGCGGGCCAGGCCGAGCGCGTTGTCACCGTGCATCTGGAGGCTGCCCCGGTCCATCCGGGCCGGCACGTCCAGCGGGGTGTGGTAGATCGCGCCGCCGTCGATGTACGCGGAGTTGAGGCCCACGAACCTGCGGTCGAGGAACGCGGTGAAGTCGGTGTCGTTCGGCAGCGCCCGGTAGATCTCCACCGCGAACGAGGTGCCCACCGGGTGCGGCGCGGCCCTGCCGAAGATCTCCACGAGCTTCGCGTTGTTCCGGGACGTCTCGAACATGATCACCGGACCGGTGGAGCCGCGCGCCTCCAGGTTGAGCACCACCCCGCCGTCGCGCGCGAGCGGGTGGTCGGCGGCGAATCCGGCGGCCCCGCACAGGCACGCCTCCTCCGCGTCGGTCAGCACGAAGACGATGTCGTTGCGGGGGCGCGGGCCGGTGCTCAGCGCCCGGGCCACCTCCAGGATCGCGGAGGTGCCGGCGGCGTCGTCGTTGCCGCCCGGCCCGGTCTGCACCGAGTCGTAGTGGGAGACCAGGAACACCTTCCCGGTCGGGTCGGTGCCGGGGAGCCGGGCCACCACGTTGCGGACCCGGGCCAGCGTCGCCCCGCCCGCCGCGCCGGACAGCTGCCCGGCCTCGGGCGCGACCGCGTCCTGCACCTCGGTCTGAAGGCCCAGCCCGCGCAGCGTGCCCACCAGGTGTTCGCGTACCCGGTCGTTGGCGGCGCTGCCGGCCACGTGCGGCTCGGCGGCGATCACCTCGACGTTCCGGAACGCCCGGCCGGCGCTGAACTCGCCCTCCGGCGCGTCCGCCGGACGCGGCGCCGGGGTGGAGAGGCCGACCAGGACGCCCGCCCCGACGGCGAGCAACGCCACAGTCGCGGCGACGGCGGCGATCGGCCTCCGGCGGGGTCTGGCGAACGC
>NZ_RCVK01000212.1:0-8071 GCF_003667485.1 Micromonospora sp. BL1 | reverse complement strand
ACCCCGCCCCGTCCCGCGCTCGCCTCGCCTCGTCGATCTTGCGGTTGCGACCCTCGTCGGGGGCGGTTGGCCGGGTTCGCCCGGGCACCAACTGCAAGATCGACGGCGGTGCGCGCAGGCGGCCAGCGCGGCCGGGGTCGGGGCCGGGTCAGCCGGGCTGGGTGCTGGGGCCGACGCCCGCGTCGCGGGTTCCGGGCGGCGGGTAGGGCCGCTCCGCGAGCAGCCGGGCCAGGTGGGCGCTGTTGAGCGCCAGCGCGGCGGTGGTGCGGCCGGTCGTGTCGGGTTTGGGGCGGGCGTCGACGTAGTCGGTCTTGTGCAGCGCCTCCCCGACCCAGTACGTGGCCCCGGCGGCCGGGCAGGTGAACCCCACCTCGTTGAGCGCCTGCTGCACCTCGGCGATGGTGTGGTGCGCGCCGTCCTCGTTGCCGACCACGGCCACGCCGCCGACCTTGCCGTAGGTGCGCAGGCGGCCCTGCTCGTCGGTCTCGGACAGCTCGGCGTCCAACCGTTCGAGGACCATCTTGGTCACCGACGAGGGCTGACCGAGCCAGATCGGCGTGGCGATGATCAGGATCTGGGCGGCGAGCAGCTTGGCGCGGATGCCGGGCCAGCCGTCGCCGTCGCCCTCGTCGACGGACACCCCGAAGCGCACGTCGTGGTCGACCACCCGGACGATCTCGCCGTCGACACCCTGATCGGCCAGCGCGTCGAGCACCTCCTGGCCGAGCACCTGTGAACTGGACGTCGCCGGGGAGCGCTTCAGGGTGCAGTTGAGAACGAGTGCTCGAACAGCGGTCATGGCCGGGTCCTCTCCGCGTACGGGATGCGCGGCTTGATACCCGCGACCGGGCCCGGGATGCGTCAGCCGGTACGGCGGCGGTGCGCGCGACTGTCGTCCACCGGGCGGCCGGGGTCGACGTGCCGGGGCCGATCGGGCTCGTCGGGGCGCAGCGGCACGAGATCCTCGGTGATCGCGTCGATGATCCGGTCGGTGGCCTGCCGGGCCGCGCCGGGGGAGTCCGACCGCAGGTCGTCCAGCGGCACCGGGGCGCCGAAGTGCACCCGGATGACGGGCCGGCGGGCGACCGCCCGCGCCACCGCGCCGAGCATTCCCCTGGGCGCCCGGTAGGGCAGCACCTCGTGCGAGCCCCACTGGGCCACCGGTACGACGGCGGCGCCGCTGGCGAACGCGAGCCGGGCCGCGCCGGTCTTGCCCCGCTCGGGCCACATGCCCGGGTCGAGCCCGATGCGTCCCTCCGGGTAGACCAGCACCACCGACCCGCCGGCCACGGCCCGGGCGGCGACCTCCAGCGAGCGGTGCACCGCGGCGGTGCCCCGGTCGACGCGGATGTGCCCGGCGCGGCGCATCAGCGCCCCGATCACCGGGGCGCGGAACAGCCCGCCGGTCGCCATGATCCGGGGCGCGACGCGCCGTACCCGGCAGGCGGCGGCGAGCACCACCGGGTCGAACGGGCTGATGTGGTTGGCGGCCAGGACCAGCGGGCCGTGGCGCAGCGCGTCGGGCACGTCGCCGGTGACCTCCAGCCGGCCGACCAGCCCGACGACCGCGCGGGCGAGCGTCTGCGCGCCCCGCCACAGCAGCGGCGCGCGCCAGGGGGTGCTGTTCATCAGTGCTGGATCGTCGCACGAGCCGGGGCGACCCCGGTGCCCGGCACGGGTGAGCCCGGGACCGCAGGTCCTCCGGCAAGGGTGATTAGGGTCATTGGTCCCGGGCCGGGTGGGGCCCTGCGGCCCTGCTGCTTTCTCTACGACGACGAGTAGTATCTACTACGTCTCGTAGTATGCACAGCTGGGGGTTTTCTGGTGGACGCGTTGGACGTCGCCCGCTGGCAGTTCGGTGTCACCACCGTCTACCACTTCTTGTTCGTGCCGTTGACCATCGGCCTGTCCGTGCTGGTGGCGATCCTCCAGACCATGTGGCACCGCACCGGCAACGAGCGGTACCTCAAACTCACCAAGTTCTACGGCAAGCTCTTCCTGATCAACTTCGCGATGGGTGTGGTCACCGGCATCGTGCAGGAGTTCCAGTTCGGCATGAACTGGAGCGACTACTCCCGCTTCGTCGGCGACATCTTCGGCGCGCCGCTGGCCATCGAGGCACTGGTCGCGTTCTTCCTCGAATCCACCTTCATCGGCCTGTGGATCTTCGGCTGGGACCGGCTGCCCAAGCGCCTGCACCTGGCCGCGATCTGGGCCGCCGCGATCGGCACCAACCTGTCGGCGTACTTCATCCTCGCCGCGAACTCGTTCATGCAGAACCCGGTCGGCTTCCGGATCAACCCGGACAGCGGCCGCGCCGAGCTGACCGACTTCGTCGCCGTGCTCACCAACAAGGTCGCCCTGGTCACCTTCCCGCACACCCTGGCCGGCGCGTTCCTGGTCGCCGGGTCGCTGATGGTGACCGTCGGCCTGTGGCACGTGATGCGCAACCGCGACAGCGCCGACACCGGCGCGTACCGCTTCGCCACCAAGCTCGGCTCCTGGGTCGTCCTGTTCTCCTCGGCGCTGGTCGTCCTCACCGGCGACATCCAGGGCAAGATCATGACCGACGTGCAGCCCATGAAGATGGCCGCCGCCGAGGGCCTCTACACCACCGAGAGCCCCGCCTCGTTCTCCGTGCTCACGGTCGGCAGCCTCGACGGCAGCCGCGAGCTGTTCGCCATCAAGATCCCGTACCTGCTGTCGTTCCTCGGCACCGGCGACCCCAACGGCACCGTCCAGGGCATCAACGACCTCCAGGCCCAGTACGCCAGCCAGTACGGCCCCGGCAACTACGCCCCGATCATCCCGGTCACCTACTGGAGCTTCCGGTTCATGATCGCCTTCGGGCTGGCCGCCGCCGCGATCGCGCTGCTGGTGCTGTGGAGCCAGCGCAAGGGCCGCACCCCCACCAGCAAGTGGCTGCTGCGCGCCGGCCTGGTCATGCCCGTCCTGCCGCTGCTGGCCAACTCCTTCGGCTGGATCTTCACCGAGATGGGCCGCCAGCCGTGGATCGTCTTCGGCGAGATGCTCACCCGTGACGGCGTGTCCCGCAGCGTCTCCCTGACCGAGGTGCTCACCTCCTTCACCGCGTTCACACTCATCTACGCCGTCCTCGCGGTGGTCGAGTTCAAGCTGCTGGTCCGCTACGCCCGCGCCGGCGTACCGGACGTCACCCCGCAGACCGACGACGACGACACCGACGACGCCGAGCGCCCGCTGGCGTTCGCCTACTGACACCCCGGAGCCCAACCGTGGAACTGACGACCGTCTGGTTTCTCCTCGTAGCAGTGCTCTTCACCGGCTACTTCATCCTCGAAGGCTTCGACTTCGGCGTCGGGATGCTGCTGCCGGTTCTCGGCCGCGACGACCGGCAGCGCCGCGTCCTGATCAACACCATCGGCCCGGTCTGGGACGGCAACGAGGTGTGGCTGATCACCGCCGGCGGCGCCATGTTCGCCGCCTTCCCCGAGTGGTACGCCACCCTGTTCTCCGGCTTCTACCTGCCGCTGCTGCTCATCCTGCTGGCCCTGATCGCCCGCGGCGTCGCCTTCGAGTACCGCCACAAGCGGCCCGAGGCGTCCTGGAAGCGCCGCTGGGACCAGGCCATCTTCTGGGGCTCGGCGATCCCGGCCGTGCTGTGGGGCGTGGCGTTCGCCAACATCTTCCGCGGCGTGCCGCTGGACGCCGACCACGAGTACGTCGGCGGCCTGTTCGACCTGCTCAACCCGTACGCGCTGCTCGGCGGCCTGACCACGCTGGGGCTGTTCCTCACCCACGGCGCGGTGTTCCTGGCGCTGAAGACCACCGGTGACATCCGCGAGCGCGCCGGCGCCCTCGCCGTCAAGCTCGGCGTCGGCACCGCCGTGGCCGCCGTGGCGTTCCTGAGCTGGACGCTGACCATCCGTTCCAGCGCCGCCGCCGTCGTGCTCGCCGTCGGCGCCGCCCTCGCCCTGCTCGGCGGTCTGGCCGCGGCCAGGGTACGCCGGGAGGGCTGGGCGTTCACCGGTACGGCGGTGGCCATCGCGCTGGCCGTGGCGACGCTGTTCGCCGCGCTGTTCCCGAACGTGATGCCGTCCACCCTGGATGCGGCCGGCACGCTGACGGCCACCAACGCCGCGTCCACCCCGTACACCTTGAAGATCATGACCTGGGTGGCAGTGGTGTTCACGCCGATCGTGCTGGCGTACCAGGGTTGGACGTACTGGGTGTTCCGCCGCCGGATCGGGGTACAGAACATTCCGCAACACTGATCGACCTGTGGGCGCAGGGGACGCGGGGCCGGTGCGAGGGGGTCGCACCGGCCCCGCGGGGCGTCACGGGGTCAGCGCGCCTCGCGCAGCTCCGCCAGCCGCGCCTCGATCTCGGCCAGCTCGGCGCGCAGCTTCTCCGCCTGCTGCTCGGCCTCGGCCCGCTCGGCGGCCAGGATCTGCTCCACCGCCTCCTGCACGCCGGGCACGTCGACCAGCGCCACCATCCGCAGCGCCTCGGCCGGCTTCACCACGTACGGCCGGGCCAGTGCCTTCGTGCCCTGCTGCGCGGCCACCGTCCACTCGCCCTCGGCGTAGGCGAGCGTCACGGTCAGCCCCGGCGGGGTCTTCGGCTTGGCGGCCTTCACCGCTCGCTTCGCCGGCTTCGGCTCCGCCGGCGGCTGCTCGGTCTTCGGCTCCTCCCGTCGCGGCGCGGGCACCCGCGGCGTGTCCAGCACGAACGCGGGCTCCGGCGGCGCGGCCGGCGCCTGCTCCGGTTCCGGCTTCGCCTCGGCCGCCGGACGCCGCCCGGCGCCCTTGGGGGCGATCGCCACGTCGGCGGGGGAGAAGGGCAGCTCGTCGCGGCCGAACCGCACCACCACGAACTCCTCCGACGCCGCCGGGTCGGTCAGCTCCACCACCTGCCCGAGCTGCCCGGCCATCTGCCCGGCCGCCTCGGTGAACACCACCCGGGGCTTGCGGCCAGCCGCAAGAGCCTCCCGGATTCCCTGAACCTCGTCAGTGGACAAACCCTGACCCGCCATCACGCCCTCTTCCGTACACCTGTTTGACGCAGCCTTGATACCAGCCGGCTGCGACACCGCGATGATCAGCCCCCGAGGGCCCGCAGCGCCGCGTCGGCGTGCTCGTTCATGCTCAGCTCGCTGTGCACCACGGCGAGCACCCGCCGGTCGGTGCCGATCACGAACGTCATCCGCCGGGTGCTCAGCGCGCCCAGCGGCAGCCGCCGCCGCACCCCGAACGCCCGCGCCACCTCGCCGTCGGCGTCGGACAACAGCGGATAGCCGAGCCCGTGCCGGCGGGAGAACTCCGCCTGCCGCTGCACCGGGTCCCGGCTGATCCCCACCCGTTGCGCGCCGACCGCCGCGAACTCCGCCGCCAGGTCCCGGAAGTGGCAGCTCTCCGCCGTGCAGCCCCGCGTCATCGCCGCCGGGTAGAAGAACAGCACCACCGGACCGGCGGCCAGGAACTCCGACAGGCGCCGTGGCGTGCCCGTCTCGTCCGGCAGCGTGAAATCCTCGACCAGGTCACCGACACCCACCGCGTCACTCATGACGCGAGGATATGTAGACATCGGCGATCCCGCTCCGTCGTACCGGGCGAGCGGCGGGGAGACACCGCCGCACGACGCGAAGGACAGACAGTGAAGTACGTGATCATGATCCACTCCAACCCGGAGCCGTGGGGCCACCCCACCTCCGAATACCTCGCCGCCCACCAGGCGCTGCCCGCCGAGGTACGCGACCGGCTCAACGCCGACTTCGAGCAGGTGATGACCGAGCTGCACGCCAACGGTGAGCTGGTCGTCGGCGAGGCGCTCGCCGACCCCCGAACCGCGCGGCTCTACCGGTGGGCCGACGGCGCACCGCTGGCGACCGACGGCCCGTACTCCGAGGCCAAGGAACACCTCGCCGGCTTCTTCCTCATCGACGTCGAGGACCAGGCCCGCGCCGAAGCCGTCGCCGCGAAGTTCGCCGGCCCCGGGGAGACCGTCGAGCTGCGGCCCTCGATGTGGCCGGGCGGGTCCGATCAGTAACGCCACGCCCCTCGCGGACGTGTGGCGCCGGGAGGCGCCGCACGTCCGCGCCGCGCTGCTGCGCCGCTACGGGCAACCCGACGCCTGCGAGGACGCCGTCCAGGACGCGGCGGAGGCCGCAGCCGCCCGGTGGCCGCTCACCGGCGTCCCCGACGAACCCCGCGCCTGGCTCATCCAGGTCGCCGCACGGCGGCTGATCGACCGGATGCGCGCCGAGGCGGCCCGGACCCGCCGCGAGCGGCTCGACGCGGTCCGGGAACCGGGCGCCGGCGTCGTACCGCCCGTCGACGACGACACGCCCGTGACCGGCGCCGACGACACGTTGCGGCTGCTGTTCCTGTGCTGCCACTCGGCGCTGAGCCGCCCCTCGCAGGTCGCGCTGACCCTGCGCGCGGTCGCGGGGCTGCGGGTGGAACAGATCGCCGCCGCCTACCTGGTGCCGGCCCGGACCATGACCCAACGGCTGAGCCGGGCCCGCGCGACCCTGCGCGAGGCGGGTGCCCGGTTCACGATGCCGCCGCCGGACGCGCTGCCCGACCGGGTGGCCGCCGTGCTCGACGTGTGCCACCTGGTGTTCAGCGAGGGCTACACCCGCACCTCCGGTGACCAGCTCGTCGACGTCGAACTCGCCGAGGAGGCGATCCGCCTCACCCGGCAGGTCCACGCGGCGCTGCCCGACCACCACGAGGTCACCGGTGCGCTGGCGTTGATGCTGCTCACCCACGCCCGGTCGCCCACCCGTACCGACGCCGCCGGTGACCTCGTGCCGCTGGCCGACCAGGACCGCTCCCGCTGGCGCCGTGACCTCATCGACGAGGGCGTCGCGCTGCTCGGCCGGGCTCTGCCCCACGGCCCGGTGGGCCGCTACCAGCTCCAGGCGGCCATCGCCGCCGTGCACGCCGAGGCGCCGGCCTTCGGCGACACCGACTGGCTGCAGATCAGCGTCCTGTACGACATGCTGAGCCGGGTCGCACCCAGCCCGTTCGTCACGCTCAACCAGGCCGTCGCCGTGGCCATGGCGCATGGCCCCGACGTCGGGCTGGCGCTGCTCGAACCGCTGCTGGCCGACCCGGCGATGCGCCGTCACCACCGGCTGCACGCCGTCCGCGCCCACCTGCTCGAACTCGACGGCGACGCGCACGCCGCCGCCGAGCACTACAAGCTGGCCGCCCGCCTCACCGGCAGCCTGCCCGAACAGCGCTACCTCAACCGGCGGCTGGCGCGCCTGACCAGCGACTCCTGATCCGTACAGCGGCTGCGGTCACCGCCACACCCCGGCCACCTCGCCGGCCACCGCCTCGGCCTGCGCGAACCCGGCCCGCGCCGACGCCGCCCGCCGCGCCGGGTCCAGCACGTTGCGGCCGATCGCCGTGCGCGCCGCCCGGTCCGGCGACACCACGGCCACCCGCGCACCCGCCTCCCGCAACGCCGCCACCTGCGCCGACAGCCGTGGCATCGGCCCCACCGCCGCGCGCGTCGGCGCCAGGACCACCACCCGATCGCAGCCGGCCGCCAGATCCGCGTTCACCGGCGAGCGGACCCCGCCGTCGACGAAGCGCCGGCCGCCGACGGTGACCGGCGGCCACACCCCCGGCACCGCGCAACTGGCGCCGACCGCGTCCACCAGCGGCACCCCGCTGTCCGCGTCGAACACCACGAACTCGCCGGAGGCCGCGTCCACGGCGGTGACCAGCAGCCGCGCCGCCGGCCAGTCCGGCGACGGCAGCCGGGCCGCGATCACCGCCCGCCGCGACTGCTCCGACGGGGTACGCGCCGACAACGCCATCGCGCCGATACGCGCCCGGGCCCGCGCCGCGTCCCGGCCACGACCGCCCGCCCACGCCCAGCGCAACAGCACCCCCGTCCCGAGCCGGGCCGGCACCTCGTCGCGGGGCGGCCGCAACTGCGCCTCGTACAACTGCGCCGGCGGCGTACCCGAGCGCACCTGCGCCCCGACCACCGACCCGGCCGACGTGCCCACCACCAGGTCAGCCTCGTCCAGCCGCAGGCCGTGCCCGGCCAGCCCGGCCAGCAGACCCAGCTC
>NZ_RCVK01000299.1:0-8074 GCF_003667485.1 Micromonospora sp. BL1 | reverse complement strand
CGCCCGCTCCTCCCCGGCGACCTCGCCGGGGGCCGCCGGTCCGGCGGCGGCGGACAGCAGCCGGCTCAGCGGGTCGGCGTCGGCCCCCGGCGGCGTGCCGGCGCGCGCGGCGTCGAGCAGGCGGTCGGACTCCGCCCGGTCGGCGGGCCCGCCGGACCGGCGAGCGTGCATGCCGTCGTCTCCCCTCACGTCAGCCCTCCGCCGGCTCGGCCTCGGGCGCGTGCGGCACCTGGCGGTCGGTACGGGGACGCGGCGCGACGGCGTCCCGGGTGTCGTCCGGCGCGGCCTGCGCCGCCGAACGCTCCAGCATCGCGGCCAGCCGGCGCAGGCCCCGGTGTGCGGCGGTACGCACCGCGCCGGCCCGCCGGCCCAGCACCCGCCCGGCGGTCTCCGCGTCCAGGCCGATGACGGCCCGCAGCATCACCGCCTCGGCCTCGGCCGGCGGCAGCGTACGGATCAGCGCCAGCGCGCTCTCGGTGGCGATTGCCTCACCGGCCCGGTCGGCGGTGTCGACGTCGGCGGCCAGGTCGTTGAGCGCCTGCACGGGCACCGGCACGGAGGGACGCCGCCGCTGCCGGCGCAGATGGTCCATGGCCCGGTTACGGGCGATCGTGACCACCCAGGCGCGGAACTCGCCGCCGGTGAACGACGGCAGGTCACGCGAGATCTGGAGCCACGCCTCCGAGGCCACGTCCTCGGCGTCGGCGCCGACGAGCGCGGTCAGGTAGCGCAGCAGCGCGGGTTGCAGGCTGCGGTAGAGGAACCGGAACGCCTCCTCGTCGCCCGCCTGCGCCCCGGCGACCGCCTCGTTCAGCTCGGCCGTCACGCTCGCCGTCCCGTGACGGCCCGGCGCCGGACGTCGACGGGCGTCGGTGACCACACCGCCATCCGCACTCGGCCCCCCGGTGAGCTGATCAGGCACGCGCACGAGGGTGCGGTGCCCCTTGGACACTGCCGCGCGGCATCGGGCGTCGGCGGGACATACCGTACCGGCGTCCGGGGGCGGCCGGGAGTCGGGCCGACACGGGGCCCGGCGAGCTGCGTCGGCAAGCCGTCGGAGGCCGGAAAAACAGAGAGAAATGTCTACCCCTGGCACCGGCGTGTCGGGGTAACACTCAGGGCGACCGCGACGCTCCCCCGGACGGACCACCGCCGGCACGGCGGACCGGGAGCGCGGGGGCGCGTGACTTCCTGGCCGATCGTACCGGGTCGATCACGATCAGCCGATCGGCGTCCCGGCTGCCGCACACCCGGCCGGACGGCCCGCCGAACCGGCCCCGGATATCGCGGGAAATACTTCGCGCCCGCAGTGGGTACGGTATGGGGGTGCTGTCCTCAGACGTCGTACTCAGCGGTCGGTACCGCCTGGATGACCGTGTCGCCACCGGCGGCATGGGCGACGTCTGGCGTGCCACCGACCTGGTCCTCGGTCGCCCGGTCGCGGTGAAGGTGCTGCTTCCCGCCCTGGTGTCCGACCCCGACTTCATCGCCCGGTTCCGTTCCGAGGCCCGGATCATGGCCTCCCTGCGCCACCCCGGCGTGGTCCAGGTCTTCGACTGCGGCGAGGACGACCTGCCCGGCGGCGGCCGGGCCGACTACCTGGTGATGGAGTTCGTCGCCGGTGAGCCGCTGTCGCGGCGGATCGAAACCGCCGGGCAGCTCGAGGTCGCCGAGACCATGTCGATCGTGGCCCAGGTGGCGCAGGCGCTGCACGCGGCGCACGGCCGGGGCATCGTCCACCGGGACGTGAAGCCGAGCAACCTGCTCGTGCAGGACGACGGCACCGTGGTCCTGGTCGACTTCGGCGTGGCCCGCTCGACCAACGTCACGAGCATCACCAGCACGAACGCGGTGCCCGGCACCGCCCTCTACATGGCGCCGGAGCAGGCCGCCGGCCGGCCCGTCTCGGGTGCGACCGACGTGTACGCGCTCGGTGCCGTCGCGTACTGCTGCCTCACCGGCAGCCCGCCGTTCACCGGCGACAACCCGCTCCAGGTGGCCGTACGCCATCTCGACGACGAGCCGCCGGAGCTGCCGGCGGAGATCCCGGCGTCGGTGCGGGAGCTGGTGTCGCGGGCGCTGGCGAAGGATCCGGCCGACCGCTACCCGAGCGCGGCGGCGATGGCCGACGCGGCGCGGGCCGCGCGTACCGACTCGCCGACGGCGACGGTGGCGCTGCGCGGCGCGGCGGGTCCGGCGCGGTCGCGGGACGACCAGCCGGCGGTCCGCCCGGGCGCCGCGGTGGCGACGTCGCGGCGGCGGAGCCGGCGCGGCACGCTCGTCGGGGCGCTGGGCGCGGTGCTGGTGGCGATGGGGGCGCTGGGCGCTCTGGTGGCGGCCGCGAACGACACCGCCGAACCGGCCACGAAGATCGACAAGACCGCACCGGCGGTGGCGCCGAGCGAGCAGGCCGCCGAGCCGGTCGTCGACGAGCCGTCGGCGGACGACGACTACACCTACCGACCGGTCGGTCCCGGCGACAGGCCGTCGGCCACGCCCTCGGTGACGCCGAGCTCCTCCCCGACCCCGTCGGCGCAGCCGAGCGTGACCGACGAGCCGGCCCCGACGGACGAGCCGAGCAGCACGCCATCCAGCGCGCCGACGACGACGGCGCCCACCACGCCGCCGGCGCCCGACCCGACCACCGCCGACCCCGGCACCGGCACCGGCGGCGGGGACACCGGCGGGCAGCCGGTCACCCAGCCCTGACCCACGGCATCCACGAGCCGGCCCCGCCCACGGCGGAGCCGGCTCGTGCGTGTCCGGGACCGGGCGGTCAGTCCGCGCCGAGCGACGCCACGACCGGCCGGGACAGGGCGCGGCGGGCCGGCAGGACCGAGGCGAGCAGCGCGGCCACCACCGCCACGGCGACGATCAGCCCGATCCGTCCCCAGGGCAGCACCAGCGTGAAGTCACCGCCGATGCGGGCGACCACGGCCGTCGCCCCGGCCGCCGTCCCGGTGCCGAGCGCGATGCCGAGCAGCGTGCCGACGAGCGCGGTGAGCACCGCCTCGACCGCGAGCACGCCCCGCATCCCGGCCCGGCTCAGCCCGACCGCGCGCAGCACCGCCGTCTCCCGGGTGCGTTCCACCACGGACAGGCTGAGCGTGTTGGCGACCCCGACCAGCGAGATCACCACGGCCAGGCCGAGCAGCGCGGTGACGAACCCCAGCACCAGGTCGACGGTGCCGGTGAGCATCTTCTTGTACGCGGCCTGGTCCATCACGTTCACCGTCGGGTAGCGGGCCAGCACCGACTCGACGGCGGCCCGGGCCGCGTCGACGCTCACCCCGGCGGCCGGGTCCACCTCGGCCAGGTAGCCGCGCTCGGCCGGGAACATGGCGGTGAAGTCGGCGTCCAGCACGTCCACCAGATGGCCGGCGGGCACCGGGCTGCCGGCCAGGACCGGCTCCTCGTCGGCCACCACGGCGGCGACCCGGAACGGCCGCCCGGCGAGCGTGATCGTGGAGCCGGCCGTCCAGCCCCGGGCGGCGGCCAGTTCGCGGTGCACCAGCACCGCTCCCGGCCCCAGATCCGCCGGGTCACCGGCGTCCGCGGCGGACAGCGTCCGCCGGACCAGCGCCGGATGCGCGGCGCGCAACTGCACGTCGCCGACCACCCGGCTGCGCTGCTCGTGCACCACGCCCAGCTCCGGGCGGGCGGCCAGTTCGCCGGCGATAGTGGCCGGCAGGTCACCGCCGATGCCGGTGACCAGGAAGTCCACGCCGATCCGGGCGTCCACCGCGCGTTCGATGCCGGACTTGACACTCGCCGCGCCGACCACGAAGGCCGAGACCAGCCCGATGCCGATCACCATGGCCGTCGCGGTCGCGGCGACCCGGCGCGGGTTGCGCACCGCGTTCGACACCGCCAGCCCGCCGGTGGCGCCGAACGCCGCGCGGAACGGCCCGCCGAGCACCCGTACCAGCGCCGGCACCAGCACCGGGCCGAACGCCACGATGCCGCCGAAGGCCAGCAGCCCGCCCGCCGCGACCAGCACCACCTGGCCGGTGGCGCCGGCCCCGGCCAGCGCCGCCACACCGGCGGCGAGCGCCAGCGCGCCGACCCCCAGCCGGATCCGGCCGGCCGGACGGACCGGGTCGACCGCCGCGTCGGTGAGCGCCGCCACCGGGGCGACCCGGGTGCCCTGCCAGGCCGGCAGCGCGGCCGACGCCACCGTGAGCAGCGTCCCCAGCCCCAGCGAGACCAGCAGCGTACGCGGGGTCAGCGTGAGCCCGCTGCCCAGCGGCACGCCGGTGCCGGCGAGCAGGAGGCCGAGGCCGCCGGCCACCGCCGCGCCGGCCAGCACTCCGACCACGGAGGCGAGCAGGCCGGTCACCGCCGCCTCGGACAGCGTGGCCCGGTAGATCTGCCCCCGGGTGGCGCCGACCAGGCGCAGCAGCGCGGTACGCCGGGAGCGCTGGGCGAGCACGATGGCGAAGGTGTTGGCGATCACGAAGCCGGCCACCACCACCGCGACCGCGGCGAACGTGCCCAGCAGCATGCCGAACTGCCGCAGGTCGCGTACCGCGTCGTCGACTGCCGCGTCGAGGACGGCGTCCCGGTCCCGGACCGTCACGTCCGGCCCCACCACGGCGCGGATCCGGTCGGCCAGCGCCGCCGCGTCGACACCGGGCCGCGCCGCCACCATGATCCGGCCGTAGCCCTTCTCGCCGCTGACGGTGAGCGCGTCCGGGCCGGTCAGCCCGATGTACGGGCCGCCGACGTCGCGGGAGCTGCCGTCCACGTCGACGGCACCGACCAGGGTGTACGGGCGGGCCGCGCCGTCCCGCCCGCCGATCGACACCGGTCCGCCCAGTGCGAAGCGCTGCTCGGCGACGGTCCCGTCGTCCAGCACCACCTCGCCGGGGCGCTGCGGCAGCCGCCCGGCCACCACGTCGTAGGACTGGAGGTCCGCCTCGGTGGGGATCGCGGCGAGCACCGCGTACCCGAGCACGGGACGGCCGTCGGTGCCGACCACGCCGGCGGAGCCGGTCAGCTCGCCGGCGGCGGCGGCCACCCCGTCGACGGCGCGTACCCGGTCCACGAGCGCCGGGGGCAGCGGATCGGTCCCGGCGTACGCGGCCAGGTCGGTGTGTCTGTCGAACTCACCGGCCCGCTCGTACGCCCCGGCGCGCATGCCGTCGACGAACATCAGCGTGCCGGCGACGAACGCGACGCCGAGCACGATCGCCAGCGAGGACAGCAGCAGGCGCAGGCCGTCGGCGCGGACCTGGCGCAGGGTCAGGCGCAGCATCCCGCTCACCGCCCCGCCGGCGCCACGGCCGGGTCGAGCCGGCTGAGCGCGTCCCGGACGTCACCGACTGTCGGCTCGTGCAGTTCGTCGACCAGCCGGCCGTCGGCGAGGAAGACCACCCGGTCGGCGTGCGCGGCGGCGGCCGGGTCGTGGGTGACCATGACGACGGTCTGGCCGAGCGTGTCCACCGCCTCGCGCAGCAGCCGCAGCACCTCCGCGCCGGAGCGCGAGTCGAGGTTGCCGGTCGGCTCGTCGGCGAAGATCACCCACGGCCGGGTGATCAGCGCGCGGGCCACCGCGACGCGCTGCTGCTGCCCGCCGGACAACTCGGCCGGGCGGTGCCCGAGGCGGTCGGTCAGGCCCACCGCGGCGACCACCTGACGCAACCACGTCGCGTCCGGCCGGCGGCCGGCGATCGCCAGCGGGAGGACGATGTTCTCCTCGGCGGTGAGCGTGGGCAGCAGGTTGAACTTCTGGAAGACGAAACCGATCCGGTCCCGGCGCAGCCGGGTGAGCCGCCGGTCGTCCAGGCGCGTCAGGTCGGCGTCACCGATGTGGACCGCCCCGGCGGTCGGCCGGTCGAGGCCGGCGAGGCAGTGCAGCAGCGTGGACTTGCCGGAGCCGGACGGGCCCATGACGGCGGTGAACCGGGCGGCGGCCAGGTCGAGGTCGACGCCGTCGAGCGCGACGACGCGGGACTGCCCGGCGCCGTACTCCTTGCGCAGTGCGCGGGCGGCGAGGGCGACGCCTGTGGTCGGTGGTGCGGACACGGTGGTGCTCCTGTCGGACACGGTCTTTCGGACAGTTCCGACGCTAGGTCCGGCACCGGTCAGTTGATCTCCACCTGCGCGCTCGACCTCGGTGCGACCACGGTCGTCCCCCACCGGGCAAACCCGTACGACCTGAGACGTACGGCCGGTCAGCCGCCGGGCGTGACCAGGCCGCTCTCGTACGCCAGGACCACCGCCTGGACCCGGTCGCGGAGCTGGAGCTTGGCCAGGATCCGGCCCACGTGGGTCTTCACGGTCGCCTCCGCGACGTGCACCCGGGCGGCGATCTCGGCGTTGGAGAGCCCCTGCGCCACCAGCAGCAGCACCTCGCGCTCCCGGTCGGTGAGCTGGGCCAGCCGCGGGTCCGCCGTCGGCGCGGGGCCGAGCTGCCCGGCGAACCGGTCGAGCAGCCGCCGGGTGATCGACGGGGCCACCACCGAGTCGCCCTGTGCCACCACCCGGATCGCGGCCATGAGCTCCTCCGGCGGCACGTTCTTGAGCAGGAACCCGCTCGCCCCGGCGCGCAGCGCGGCGAACGCGTCGGCCTCGGTGTCGAACGTGGTGAGCACCAGCACGCGCGGGCCGCCGCCGGCCGAACCGGCGCAGATCCGCCGGGTCGCCTCCACCCCGTCCATGGTGGGCATCCGCAGGTCCATCACCACCACGTCGGCCTCGACCCGGTCCAGCACCCGCAGCGCGTCCGCGCCGTCGATGGCCTCGCCGACCACCTCCAGGTCCGGCTGGGAGCCGAGCACCATCCGGAACCCGGCCCGCACCAGCGCCTGGTCGTCGACGATCATCACCCGCACGGTCACGCCGCCGCGCTCCCTTCCTCGATGCCGGCCGCCGCGGGCAGTGGCAGCCGCGCCTGCACCCGCCAGCCACCGGCGAGTGTGGGGCCGGCGGCGAGGCTGCCGTCGTACACCCCGACCCGTTCCCGCATGCCGACCAGGCCGTGCCCGCCGGACGGCGCCGGCCGGACCACCGGAGCGCCGCCGCCGTCGTCCACCGCCCGGACCACGACGGCGTCCGCGGCCCAGTCCAGCGTCAGCTCCACCGACGCGCCGACGCCCGCGTGCTTGAGCGCGTTGGTCAGGCTCTCCTGGACCACCCGGTAGACGGTCAGCTCCAGGCCGGGCGGCAGCGCCCGCGGGGTGCCGGCGCCGCCGCAGGTGATCCGCAGCCCGGCGGCACGGAACCGGTCGAGCAACGCGGGCAGCTCCACCAGCGCGGGTCGGCGGTGCGCCGGCTCGGCGGCCGGTTCGTCCGCCGCCGGCAGCGGCTCCGGACGGTCGGGTTCCCGGAGTACGCCGACCAGCCGCCGCATCTCCTCCAGCGCCGCCCGGCCGGTGTCCGCGACCACCTTGGCCGCCTCCCGGGCGGTGGCCGGATCCCGGTCGAGCGTGAACCGCACCCCGTCCGCCTGCACGATCATCACGGCCATGCTGTGGGCGACCACGTCGTGCAGCTCACGGGCGATGCGGGTGCGTTCCTCGGCGACGGCGGCGCGCGCCTCCGCCTCCCGTTCCCGCTCCAGCGTGCCGGCACGCTCCTCCAGGCTGACCACGTAGAGCCGGCGGGTCCGCAGGTTCAGCCCGGCCAGCCAGACCGCGCCGACGATCAGGGCGTAGAAGAACGCGCCCATCCACCAGGGCCCGGTGCCGGGCGACTGGAGCGCGGCGAGCACCCCGCCGATCGCGGCGACGACCCCGGCGACGATGCCGTCGCGGAGCCGGTCGGCGTACTTGACCACGCTGTAGAGGGCGATCAGCACGGCGACGTCGTAGCTGAGCGGACCCCAGCCGGCGATCACCTGGACCAGCGCGAGCGCGGCCACCAGGAGGCCCACCTCCGACGAATGGGTACGCCGGAAGAACAGCACCGCCGCCATCGCCAGGCCGACCGCGGACGCCGTGAGCCCGGTCAGCCCGGCGAGGTACCCGGACAGCACGAAGAACACGACGAGCCCGCAGACGGCGGCGTCGAACGCGACGCCCCGCAGCGGACGACCGAGGATCAGGCGGTTCACGATCCCCCAGCCTAGGCC
>NZ_RCVK01000422.1:0-8147 GCF_003667485.1 Micromonospora sp. BL1 | reverse complement strand
GCTCTACAACCGACCGCTGAAGTCGACGCCGGTGTCGGTGCTGCCCTACGCGGTCTCGTTCGGCGCGCTGCCCGCGTTCGTGGTGCTCGCGCTGCCCGGCTACCCGCCCCGGCGCCCCCAGCCCTGGTACAGCACCGCAGTCGACCGGGTCGGCACGATGCGGGGTTCGGTCCGGTCCGGACGGTCGGCGCCGCCGCGCACGCGGCGCAGCAGCCAGGCCAGCGTGCCGCCCAGCTGCGGGCGAACCCCGCGCACCGTCAGCGACACGCCGTGCCGGGCGCACTCGGCGACCAGCGCGCGGGCGTCGACGAACAACCGTGGATCGTGGATGCCGCGCGGCACGGTGGGCAGCCGTTCGCCCAGCTCCACCGCGACCAGCCGGGCCAGCAGCGTGTCGTTGAGCGTGTCCAGCACCAGCAGGCCGCCCGGGCGCAGCAGCCGGCACGCCTCGGCGACCGCCCGCCGCCAGTCCGGCACGTGTTCCAGCAGCTCACCGGCGGAGACCACCGCCGCGCAGCCGTCGGCCAGCGGCACCGCCGTCGCGTCGGCCTGGACCACAGTCACGCCGTGCGCGGCGGCCTGGTCGAGCGCGGAGCGGGTCAGATCCACCCCGACGTGGCGGTAGCCCTTGCCGGCCAGGTGCGGCGCCAGCAGCCCGGCGCCGCAGCCCAGGTCGACGAGCAGATCGTCCGGCGTGGACGCGGCCGGCACCAGCGCCGCCCGGGCCCGGGCCAGCCAGTGCAGCATCGCGAACGCGCCGTCCGGCCGCCACCACTCACCGGCCAGGTCGTCGTACTGCCGCGGGTCGTTCGGCGGCAGCACCCGGTACGGAGTGGACACCGGCGACGCGTCGGGCATGCGTCGAGCGTGGCACGACTGCCCGGTAACGACCAGACTTCCCTTATGTCGACACGGGTGTTAGGGCTGGTCAGGGCGAGCCATCCGGAACCCGCGGCGGCGGTCACAGTCGTCGCCGCGCTGCTCGCCGCCGGCGTCGGGCACTCCGCGGCAGGCGTGGTGGCGGTGGCGCTGACGGTGCTGGCCAGCCAGCTCGCGGTCGGGTGGAGCAACGACCTGATCGACGCCGACCGGGACGCGGCGGTGGTGCGTACCGACAAACCGGTGACCACCGGCGAGGTCACCCGGCCGACGCTGGCCCGGGCCACCGCGGTGGCCGCCGTCGCCGTGCCGGTGCTGGCGCTGGCCGGCGGCCCGGCCGCGGCGGCCTGCGCCACGCTGGGCCTGGTCTCCGCGCTGCTCTACAACCGACCGCTGAAGTCGACGCCGGTGTCGGTGCTGCCCTACGCGGTCTCGTTCGGCGCGCTGCCCGCGTTCGTGGTGCTCGCGCTGCCCGGCTCGCCGGTGCCCCCGGCCTGGCTGGTGGCCGCCGCCGCGCTGCTCGGCGCCGGCGCGCACTTCGCCAACGTGCTGCCGGACCTGGCCGACGACGCCCGGACCGGGGTGCGCGGCCTGCCGCACCGGTTCGGGCCGGTGGGCAGCCGGCTGGCCGCCGCCGGGCTGCTGCTCGCGGCCACCGTCGCGCTGGTCCTCGGCCCGCCCGGGCCGCCGTCGTGGACCGGCCTGTCGGCGGTGGCCGCCGCCGTCGCCGTGCCGGCGGTCGGCTGGTACGCGGGACGCGCGACCGCCGGACGCTCGGCGACCGCCTTCCGGGCGGTGCTGGTGGTGGCGCTCATCGATGTGGTGCTGCTGGTGACGAGCGGCCGGCTGGTCTGAGGAGTCCCCTCCGAGGTGGCATTGCCGGGTCCGCGTGCGGGCCTCGATCAGCTCCAACTACCCTGGAGCGCGGTCTGCGCGGGTATGGCCACCCCGTGCCCGGTGGTCGACCGGGCGGGGATCGTGACGAGGAGGACCGACGTGACGCGCTCGATCAGGGGTTCCCGGGGGCCGGCCCTGCTGCTGGCCGGCACGGCGGCGGCGGCGAGCCTGCTGCTGTCCGGGTGCGGCGCCGGGCAGATTTCCGAGACCGCCAACAAGATCCCGTCGGTACAGGGCGTGAACGTCCAGACCTCCGACAACCTGTACAAGGTGCGCGGGCTCTACGTGCAGTTCCCGGGCCCGAAGGGCTACGAGGCCGGGTCGAACGCGCCGGTCAACGTGGTGATCTACAACGACAGCGAGAAGCCGGTGACCGTGACGGTCACCACCGACAGCGCGCGGGAGATCGTGCTCACGGGTTCCGGCGCGGGCGAGAGCGGCGCCGCCACCCCGACCGGCTCGCCCACCGAGCCGGCGACCGCCTCGCCGACCGCCACCGACCCGAGCGCGTCGCCGAGCCAGTCGCTGGAGGTGACCGGGTCGCCGTCGGCCAGCCCGTCGCCGAGCGAGAGCGAGTCCGCGCCCGCCGGCCAGCCGGCCCGGATCGAGATCCCGGCGCTCAGCTACGCCCAGCTCAACGCCGGCAACCCGCGGTTCCTCCAGCTCGTCGGCCTGAACGAGAAGCTGCTCGTCGGCCAGCAGGTCAACCTGACCTTCGACTTCGGCGACGGCAAGGTCGTCAAGACCCCGGCGCCGATCGGCATCCCGCTGACCCCGGAGGCCACGCCGTCGAAGATCGTGAACCCGCGTGAGCACGCCGGTGAGGACGGCGGCGTCGAGGGCGGCCACTGACCTCTCCCTCCTTCCGTCGGCACCGCCGCCGTGGCCAGCGCCACGCCGGCGGTGCCGCCGTTTCGGGTGGGCTTTCGTCGTACGGGCCGGTTAGCGTCCGGTGGTGACCACGCCCCGATCGACCTCCCCCCGCGCCGGCGCCGGCCGCGGTCGCGCCGCCACCCGCGAACCCCGCCCGGCCTACGAGTGCGACGCCTGCGGCCACCAGCCCCCGAAGTGGGTGGGCCGGTGCCCCGAGTGCGGCGAGTGGGGTTCGGTGGTCGAGTGCACCGTCACCGGCCCGATGGTCTCCGGCCGGGTGGTCAGCTCGCGGATGCCGGCCGAGCCGGCCCGGCCGATCGCCACGATCAGCGCCGCGCCCGCCCGGGCCCGTCCCACCGGAGTCAGCGAGCTCGACCGGGTGCTCGGCGGCGGGCTGGTCCCCGGCGCTGTGGTGCTGCTCGCCGGTGAGCCCGGCGTGGGCAAGTCGACGCTCCTGCTCGACGTGGCCCAGCAGTGGGCGGCCGGAGCCGGCAGCCCGTCGCTGGTGGTCAGCGGTGAGGAGTCGGTCAGCCAGGTGCGGTTGCGCGCCGAGCGGATGGGCACCCTGCACGACCAGCTCTACCTGGCCGCCGAGAGCGACCTGTCGGCGGTGCTCGGCCACCTCGACGCGGTCAAGCCGGGGCTGCTGGTGCTCGACTCGGTGCAGACCATCTCGACCACCGGCACCGAGGGCGTGCCGGGCGGCGTCACCCAGGTCCGCGCGGTCACCGCCGCCCTCGTCGCGGTGGCCAAGGAGCGCGGCATCGCCACCGTGCTCGTCGGGCACGTCACCAAGGACGGCCAGGTGGCCGGCCCCCGGGTGCTGGAGCACCTGGTCGACGTGGTGCTGCACTTCGAGGGCGACAAGCACTCCTCGCTGCGCATGGTGCGCGGCGTGAAGAACCGGTTCGGCGCGGCCGACGAGGTGGGCTGCTTCGAGATGCACGAGGGCGGCATCAGCAGCCTGGCCGACCCGTCCGGCCTGTTCCTGACCCGCTACTCCGAACCGGTGCCGGGCACGTGCGTGACGGTGGCGATGGAGGGGCGCCGGGCGCTGGTGACCGAGGTGCAGGCGCTGATCGGGGCGACGGTGGCCGGTTCCCCCCGGCGTACCGTCTCCGGCCTCGACAGCGCCCGGCTCGCCATGGTCCTCGCGGTGCTCCAGCGCCGCACCGAGCGGCTCACCCTGCACGACCGGGAGGTCTTCGCCGCCACCGTCGGCGGCATCCGGGTGGTCGAGCCGGCGGCCGACCTGGCCGTGGCGCTCGCGGTCGCCTCCGGCGGGCTCAACCTGGCGCTCAACCCGCATCTGGTGGCCATCGGCGAGGTCGGGCTCACCGGCGAGGTCCGCCGCGTCGGCGCGGTGCCGCGGCGGCTGGCCGAGGCCGCCCGGCTCGGCTTCCGGCTGGCCCTCGTGCCGCCCGGGTGCGGGCCGGAGAGCAGCGGCGCCGGGCCGGAGAACATGCGGGTGATCGAGGTCACTGACGTGCGATCCGCCCTCCAGGCGGCCGCGCGCGCGTCGGCGGAGTGACACGGTGGGATCCGCCGGGCGTTTCCCGGCAGGCCACTCAGCCCGTGACGACCCGCCCGAGCCGGGCATCGTGACACATCACAGTAACCACGAGAGCACCCACCGCATGGCAGTCCGTAGACTGTGCCCGTGCCGATCGACCGCGATGCCACCAAGCCCGCAACGGCGACGCCGCACGCCCGTACCGGCGCCGTGAGCGCCAACCCCGCTCGTGCCATCAGCGTGAGCGTCAACGGAAGCGTCGGCGGCGGGGCCGGCGCCGATCCGCTGCGCGCCAACCTCGCCCTGATGGCTCCCGGCACCGCCCTGCGGGACGGCCTGGAGCGGATCCTGCGCGGCCGCACCGGCGCGCTGATCGTGCTCGGCTACGACAAGGTGGTCGAGCAGATCTGCACCGGCGGCTTCCCGATGGACGTGGAGTTCTCCGCCACCCGGGTCCGTGAGCTGTGCAAGATGGACGGCGCCGTGGTGCTCTCCAGCGACGGCACCCGCATCGTGCAGGCCGGCGTGCACCTGATGCCCGACCCGTCCATCCCCACCGAGGAGTCCGGCACCCGGCACCGCACCGCCGAGCGGGTGGCCCGGCAGACCGGCTATCCGGTCATCTCGGTCAGCCAGTCGATGCGGATCATCAGCCTCTACGTCAACGGCCAGCGGCACGTGCTCGACGACTCGGCGGCCATCCTGTCCCGCGCCAACCAGGCGCTCGCCACGCTGGAGCGCTACAAGCTCCGGCTGGACGAGGTCTCCGGCACGCTCTCCGCGCTGGAGATCGAGGATCTGGTCACCGTCCGCGACGCGGTGGCGGTGGTGCAGCGGCTGGAGATGGTCCGGCGGATCGCCGACGAGATCGCCGGTTACGTGGTGGAGCTGGGCACCGACGGTCGCCTGCTGGCCCTTCAGCTCGACGAGCTGATGGCCGGCGTGGACGCCGACCGCACCCTGGTCATCCGCGACTACCTGCCGACCGGCCGCAAGTCGCGCACGCTCGACGAGGCGCTCGTCGAACTCGACCTGCTCAGCGCCACCGAACTCATCGACCTCGTGGCCGTGGCCAAGGCGATCGGCTACCCGTCCGCCTCCGACGCGCTCGACGCGGCGGTCAGCCCGCGCGGGTTCCGCCTGCTGGCGAAGGTGCCCCGGCTGCCGGTCGCCGTGGTCGACCGGCTGGTGGTGCACTTCGGCAGCCTCCAGCGGCTGCTCGGCGCGACAGTGGAAGACCTCCAGGCGGTCGAGGGCGTGGGCGACGCCCGCGCCCGTGGCGTCCGCGAGGGCCTGTCCCGGCTCGCCGAGGCGAGCATCCTCGAACGGTACGTCTGACCGACCGCTCAGCCGGTGACGGTCAGCTTCACCGGCTCGCTGATCTTGGTGCCGACGCGCGCGAACACCTGGTACGCGCCGATCGCGGCGAAGTCACCGTTCGCCAGCCCGTTCGCGCACTTGTTGTCCAGCTTGCCGTTCCAGCCCAGCTCGTAGGAGCGCTCGAAGTTCGGCGTGAACGACTGCACGTCCGAGCCCTTGCCGGTGCCGCACGTGTCCGACGACCAGATCTTCTCCGCGCCCGACTTGACGTACAGCTCCTGGAGGTCGGCGCCGACGTCCCGGCTGCACGTACGGTTCGACACGTTCTTGACCTTGAGGCGCAGCGTGACCACCGTGCCCCGCTGGGCGGTCGGCGGCACCGCCACCGGCGTCACCAGCAGCTCGGAGTCGGTGCAGGTGCCGTCGTCGGAGACCGGCTGACCGGTCGCGCCGCCGTTGCCGCCCCCGTTGTTCGCGCCCCCGCCGGTGTTCCCGCCGTCGCCGGTGGTGCCGCCACCGGTGTTTCCGCCGCCGTTGTTCGCGCCACCGCCGCCGGCGTCACCCGCTGTCGGTGACGGGCTGCCCGACTGCGGGGTCAGCACCGAACCGGACGGGTCGGGCTGAGCCCCGGCCGAGCCGGTCGGGGACGGGTCCGTACCCGGCGCGCCGGTGTTGCGGTCCGTACCGGTGCAGGAATACAACAGGACAATCAGGAAGAGCAGCCCTGCTCCGAGCACGACGGCACGACGCCGCCAGTACACGGCAGGGGGCAGAGGGCCGACCGTCAGACGCATGATGCGCCTACCGTAGCCGCGCGGCGCACGGCTCGGTGGTCCGACGCGCCGGGAACCCGCCGCCGTACGGCCGCACCCGTCCACACAGGATTCCGAGCGCCACCGTCAGAGGTAGACCTTGCGCTGGTAGATCGCGTGCGCGCCCGCCACCCGGTCGAGGAACAGCAGCCCGGCACAGTGGTCGATCTCGTGCTGGAGCGCCCGCGCCTCGAAGCCGTCCGTCACCAGCCGCACCGGCTCGCCGCTGCCCGGAAGCGCGCCCTCGACCACGAGGCGGCTGGCCCGCTTCACGTCGCCGGTCAGGTCCGGCACCGACATGCAGCCCTCCCGCCCGGCCTTCCACCGGGACGCCTCCACCACGCGCGCGTTGCAGAGCACGAACGTGCCGTGCACGGTGACCGCCTTCGGATGCCCGGTCACGTCCACGGCGAACACCTGCGCGCTCACCCCGACCTGCGGTGCCGCCAAGCCCACGCAACCGGGCGAGACGCGCATCGTCGCCACCAGGTCCGCGGCGAGGCGCACCACCTCCGCCGACGTCGGGTCGACCTCCGGGCCGGGTCGGCTCAGCACCGGCTCCGGCGCGGTGACCACCGGACGTACCGCACCGGGGACGCCGAGCTTCTCCGGGGTCCAGCCGCCCAGGCCCGCGTACTCCGGCCCGGTCACAGCAGATCCGTGTCCGCCGGGCGGAGGCTGACCCCCACGCCCAGCTCCGCGGCCACGCGGGTGAGCCGGCCGGCCACCTCGTCCGACACACCGGGCGGCAACTCGACCTCGGCGACCACCACGTAGAGCGAACCGGTCAGCCGGGTGCTCAGGTCGGTCACGTTCCCGCCCGCGTCGGTCAGCACCCGGGTCATCGCCGCGACGATGCCCATCCGGTCGGCGCCGTGCACCGCCAGCACGTACGGCTCCCCGGTGGGCTCACTGCCGGTGTCGGGCGTGACCGCGCGTACGGTCGCCAGCAGGTGCCCGTCGGCGGCGAGCGGGGCCAGCGCGGCCTCGACGTCGGCGGCGGCCGGGCCCACGCAGATCAGCGTCATCGCGAAGTGTCCACGCAGCCGGGTCATCGTCGAGTCGGTGAGGTTCGCGCCGAGCCGGGCGAGAACCTCCGCGACGTCGGCCACGATGCCCGGCCGGTCCCGGCCGATGACGGTGATCGCGAGCTCGTTCATTCGGACATTCTGCCCCGTCGTCCATGATCGATCGCGCCCGGCCACCCCGCCCGCCCAACCTGCGGGAAAGACCGCCGTGACATGATCGGCGGCGCGATGTCCGATCCCACATTCGCCACCCAGGTCAGCCGGTGGTACGAGCGCAACGCCCGCGACCTGCCCTGGCGCAAGCCCGGCATCGGTGCCTGGGCGATCCTGGTCTCCGAGGTCATGCTCCAGCAGACCCCCGTGGTCCGGGTGGTGCCCGCTTGGGAAGCGTGGCTGGCCCGCTGGCCCGAGCCGCGCGCGCTCGCCGAGGACACCCCGGCCGAGGCGATCCGGATGTGGGGGCGGCTCGGCTACCCCCGCCGGGCGGTACGCCTGCGCGAGTGCGCGGTGGCGATCGTGGAGCGGCACGGCGGCGTGGTGCCGGACCGGCTCGACCAGTTGCTGGCGCTGCCGGGTGTCGGCACGTACACGGCCCGCGCGGTCGCCGCGTTCGCGTACGGGCAGCGGCACCCGGTGGTGGACACGAACGTCCGGCGCGTGGTGTGCCGGGCGATCGCCGGTGAGCCCGACGCCGGCCCCACCACCCGCCCGGCCGACCTGGTCGCCACCGAGGAACTGCTGCCTGTCGAACCGGCCGCCGCCGCGCTGGCCAGCGCCGCGTTCATGGAACTCGGCGCTGTCGTCTGCACCGCCCGCGCCCCGCGC